>NZ_JBFSPI010000070.1:11496-26767 GCF_041464685.1 Vibrio sp. 10N.237.312.B06 | reverse complement strand
GAGTGCGCTTAACATAGGTCCTATTTGAAGTAGTCATAATTCGTCCTCAATGTGTGAACACATTTCAGGACGGGACACCATAAAAGAAAAAGCCGCTTGGTGAACCATCACCAAGCGGCTTTTTTAGATTTTATGACGACCGAGTAACGAGTGTGAAAGCGTGGTGCCATCCACTAGCTCAAGCTCACCACCAACAGGAACACCATGGGCGATACGGCTAGCGTTCACTTCATGGGCATTACATAGCTCAGCAATGTAATGTGCTGTCGCCTCCCCTTCTACTGTCGGGTTAGTCGCTAAAATAACTTCAGTGATATCACCACGACGTAAGCGGTAATCCAAGACATCGAGACCGATGTCACTTGGACCAATACCATCAAGTGGTGAAAGATGTCCCATAAGCACAAAGTAACGACCGGAATATTGACCCGTTGCTTCAATGGCTGCAATGTCTGCAGGGCTCTCTACTACACAAATTTGACCGTTATCCTGACGTTTAGGATTGGTACAAATGTGGCAGGTCTCTTCTTCGGTAAAAGTACGGCACTCATTACAATGACCAATTTCAGTCATTGCTTGGCTAAGAGCTTCAGCCAACTGTAGGCCGCCTTTTCTATCGCGCTGTAACAAATGAAAGGCCATACGCTGCGCCGACTTGGGGCCAACCCCAGGTAGACAACGTAAGGCCTCCATCAAATGCTCCAGCATATGACTGGTACGCATATATAACCGTTCTGATTTTCAAGTAATGGCCAGTTCAACACAAGCTACTACGAGAATTAACCTTTAAGAATGAGTTACTTAGAAAGGCATCTTCATACCTGGTGGAAGTTGCATTCCGCCAGTTACGCCAGCCATTTTCTCTTTTTGAGTTTCTTCAACGCGACGAGCCGCATCGTTGAAAGCAGCAGCGATAAGATCTTCAAGCATCTCTTTATCGTCTTCCATTAGGCTTTCATCGATATCAACACGGCGAACGCTGTGGCTACCAGTGATCGTTACTTTTACAAGGCCAGCACCTGACTCACCTGTAACTTCCATATTTGCGATTTCTTCTTGAAGCTTTTGCATGCGCTCTTGCATTTGCTGGGCTTGCTTCATCATGTTGCCCATACCGCCTTTACCAAACATGTTAATACTCTCTGGTCTAATTGGTTTATTAAAATTAATTAAGCTATACGTGCCTAAATGGGGGTTAAAACAGTGTGATTCAACCCCTCGGTGTTCAGTTCTCAGATTTGCTTGTCTGGGATGATACGCCGGTCACTAAACGTGAAAAAGTTCTAGATAGGACGAACGCTGTCTCTGTCGAGTTCTGCAGCAAAACGTCTTTCAATAAACTGTACGTTGGCATCGTTTTCCAAAGCGGTAAACGCGTCTTTCAACTTACCTTGATACAATCTTTCTCGTAGTTCTAGTGGCGTTTCTCCACCATCGCCGATTTCAACACTCAAATGACACTCTTCTCCTAACACGGTATTGAGCGACTGTAATAGTTCGCTCTGTGCACGATCCGTATTCAAGTGAGCTTGGCTCGCTCTTAACGTTAAAGTGATTGATGTGTCGTTTTTAGCAAACACTGAGTTCAATGCTAACTGTTCAACAAGCTTGGCTGTCTCTAGCTTTTGAATCGTGGCGGACCATTCATCTTGAGCAATCGACTCTTGAAGCAATTTATCGACCATTTCTGGTGTCTTAATATGCTCTAACGCACGCTTGATCTGAGTAGGTGTAAGCTCTTTGCTCACCTCTTTCACTACAGGTTTAGACGGTTTCCAGCGATAAGGTTCATTATCATTGGTTACCTTTTCAGTAGAAGAGGCTGATAAAGAAGCTGGCGACACCCGCTCAGAACCACCGTGTTGCTGAGCAACTCGGTCAAGAACTGAAGTTTTAGCTGGTGTCGCTTTAGCCTTTTTTGGCGCCGAACCTTTGTTTTCTGTTGCTGCACCACCTCTACGTTGAGAACGCAATTGGTGGCGTAAACCACTCACCGGTGAAGTTGCACGCGCGGGTTGCTCTTGTGAAACAGGAGGAGCAGAAGGCGCAGCGCTTGGCTGTTGAACCGGACTCTGGCTCTGATAATTCGTTTGTTGCTGCTGAGGCTGATCTGCACCGTAACTTGGACGCTCATCATAAGCAGGTGGTACATCATACTGGCTGTGCGGGTAATCCTGTTCTGGATAACCTTGGTTGCCTGAGTGATCAACGTAACCTTGCGAATCTGAATATTGGTTCTGATTCTGCGGCTGTTGCACAGGCTGCTGCTGAACAGGAGCTTGCTGAGGCACTTGAGGCTGTGAAACCGCTAGAGCCTGAGCTGACTGTCTCGGAGCGGCCATTGGCGCAGCTTGACTCACTGGCTGAGCAACACTCTGAACCTGGTTCTGAACCGGATTCTGAGCTGCAGGAGCAGGCGCTGGGCTAGTCGACTGAGTCGAGATAGCCGTAGCAACAGTTTGCTCAGCAGGTCTGAATGCCAACATACGCAGAACCACCATCTCAATACCAACACGAGCGGTTGGCGATAATGGCAAGTCTTGACGCCCTTTCAGCACTATCTGGTAGTAGAGTTGGATGTCTTGCGGGCTTAACGCTTTGCTCAGCAGTTCTAGCCTTTCAGCATCAGGCTGAGCCTTGTCTAAAGTAGACGGCAGAGCTTGATACATTGCCAAACGGTGTAATTGAGCCGCAAGTTGACTCAACAATCCATCCCACTCAACGCCATTTTCAGCAAGAGCTTGAATGCAAGCCATCGCTAATTGTGGTTGTTTACTGCTAATCGCTTCAAGTAGGTGAATCGCTTGGTCTGTATCCAGCGTACCAAGCATGTGAGCAACAGTGTCTGTCACTACATTGCCATTACCTAATGCGATAGCTTGGTCTGTTAGGCTAAGAGCGTCACGCATACTGCCATCAGCGGCATGAGCAATCATTCCAAGCGCACGAGGTTCAGACGTGACATTTTCTTGTTCAAGAATATGATCGAGTTGCTCGTGGATATTATCAACGCTAATCGGCTTAAGATGGAATTGCAGACAACGTGACAATATCGTCACAGGAAGCTTTTGCGGATCCGTCGTTGCGAGCAAGAACTTCACATACTCAGGCGGCTCTTCTAAGGTCTTTAGAAGCGCGTTAAAACTGTGCCTAGATAGCATGTGTACTTCATCGATTAGGTAAACCTTGAAGCGACCACGTGCAGGCTTGTACTGAACATTGTCCAGAAGCTCGCGGGTATCTTCTACCTTAGTACGTGAGGCAGCATCGATCTCGAGCAGGTCAACAAAACGCCCTTCATCGATCTCTTTACAGGTTGCACACTCACCACAAGGGGTTGAAGTAATGCCTGTTTCACAGTTGAGTCCCTTAGCAAATAAACGGCCGATGGTCGTTTTACCGACACCTCGTGTACCACTGAATAGGTAAGCGTGATGCAACCTATTTTGGCTAAGGGCATTCTCTAATGCTGTTAAAACATGGGCTTGACCAACCACTTCTTTGAATTTGGTTGGTCGCCATTTTCGCGCTAACGCAAGATAGCTCATGAATAATTCCGAAAAGGATTAGTGACCGTCGAATTCGCAGATGCTAAACACTTCTAGACCTAAGCCTTGTAAGCGCTTGTCACCACCGATTTCTGGAAGGTTAATAACAAATGCAGCGTGTTCTACCACACCACCAAGCTGACGAATCAGCTTTGTGGTCGCTTCAATCGTACCGCCTGTTGCTAGCAAGTCATCAACCATCAACACTTTATCGCCTTCGACGATAGCATCGGTATGGATTTCTAGCGTATCAGTGCCGTACTCAAGTTCATAAGATTGTGCCACAGTTTGACGAGGCAACTTGCCGGGTTTACGAACAGGGATGAAGCCGACACCTAGCTCAAGAGCAAGAGGCGCACCAAATAGGAAACCACGAGCTTCAGTACCAACGATCTTAGTAAAGCCCATGCCCTTGTATGTGTCTACTAACAGGTCGATTGTCGCTTTGTACGCGGCAGGATCTTCCATCAAGCTTGTTACGTCACGGAACAAAATACCCGCTTTAGGGTAATCAGGAATGCTTTTGATGCTTGCTTTGATCAGAGAGATTTTTTCTGTGTTCATAATCTTATGCACTTCATTAGGCCGCTTTCCAAACTCTCGTTAACGAATCAAACATCAACGCTCGGAATTAAGGAAAGGTACGATTGGTATTCATTGCAACGAGAGTCATAACTCTGATTGCTGAAATAATAAACGCCCGCTATACAAGCAGGCACACTGGCTTAATGGTAGTGATTTTCTTTGCTGTCAGCAACCAACTCATGGGTTGGAAGTCGCATAAACCATGTGAGAAGAATAACAAGTACACAAATTAGGAAAACCTTGACCCAAATGAGCGGGGCAAAGTAGATCGATAACGCAAAACTCAACAAGATAAAGAACACGCCACGCGTTTTAACTTGCTTGGTCACGGCACCGTGTTGATACCAATTGTTCAACAAGGGACCCAGCGTTTTATGCTCATGCATCCATTTGTGAACTTTGGGGTTGCTTCGCATGAAACATGCACTGGCAAGAAGGAGAAAAGGCGTTGTGGGCAGAACGGGTAAAACGATCCCTAGAACTGCAAGAATGATACAAAGGCCACCAGCAATATTGAGGCTTAAAACTCGAACGCTAATTGTGGCCTCCTTGAGTTAGCTATCACCAATCGGCGACGATAGCTTAACTAGAATGTTGCGTAACCATTGAATACACGGATCAACGTAAGGGTTGCTGGTAGTAATGGAATCGCTAAAAATGCAGCTAAAAATCCTAAAAAATAGAATACATTAAACGGGTCTTGAAAGTCTTTGTTATCTGCCATGATTGCTTCTTGTTTTTGTTAGTAAAGGGAAGTGTCTGGTGAACCAAACCCGCTTTGCTAAATCGACATTTAACAAAAAAGGCATAGCCACACCATTTGCGCAACTATACCTTAATCAATTATTCACAAAAACCGAGGAAATATAGGGTTAATCGGTAGACCCTTGGTGTATGTCTAAACTAAAACTGGCCGATCCAAGTAGGCTCAATGATAGCTGGCAGCCCTGTTCAATCGGAAGATCCCGTGTAATGAAGTTCTTCTTACAGTTCTCACCCAAGCGCTCGCCCGCCGCAATATGTTGATTCAATTCGCCATTCGACCATTGTCCATCTAAACCCGCAGGTAAAATAGAGATAGTTCCCACAGCAAGGTCAGCAACACCAAACAAAGCATTAACCGGGGTTGAACATTTAGAGCAACGAATCCCCTTCTCCAAAATCTCCGCGATATCTTTGAGATCAACGTTAAAATCTTTTCTATTTCTGATGTAATCGTGGAATAACGCTCTCACCAACAATGTGGCCGCTGAGCCGCCGTTATCAGAAGATGACGAATCGACAAGGTAGAAAGCAAACTGCCCGTTCATCATCCACGCATAGTCGAACACAAATGGCATCATCTCTGTTGATTGTAGTAGGCGGTAACTGCAACGCCATGAGCCTTGTCGTGTGTCTTTGTCAGGAAGCAGCGCGTGCAATAAGTCTCTTGCCGCACTAGGGTTATCTTGCAAGTGATTTAGGTGCCAATGCAGCTCTTGGTCTTCAGGGATCTCTCCGCCGTCATCAACGCAAAACCATTGGCTTGAAAAATCTCGTTGGTCTGAAATGTTATCGAACGAATCTGTTAAAGTATTCGCAATCGCACTGCCTAAATGACCGTGATCCTCCAGAGGTTTGACTAAAAAGTCTTTGATACCAAATCGTAATGCTTTCGCCACATCAGACATATCATCGGTGCCAGACACAACGATCATAGGCAGTGACGGATACTCTAAACTGAGCTCTTCTACAAGCTCAATGCCATCCAGAATAGGCATTGATAAGTCACACACAATTAAATCTGGCGCTGAGTCTCTAAGCTTTTGCAGAGCGTCCAGCCCATTTTCAGCCTCAACCACTTTATAACCAATCTTGTCTAAATACGCGCTGGTTATCCGGCGAAAAATAGGATCATCATCAACCAACATAACGCATTTTTGATTGAGAACTTCCTGAGCCGAGGTCATAACTGGCTGACTGTGAGTTTTGTACATAATCTCTAACCTCACAAAACTAAGTCGAATTATTATTGTTATCTGTTCCAAGAACTAATATAAAACTTAGTAACAAATTGCTAAATACACAAATACGTACTCTTTACTGGAAATTCGTGACAAGGGTTGGAATACTGGTAAATAGTGCAACGAATTGACGTAACGCAAACATTGATCTCACTATTACGTATAAATTAGATGAGATTGTAAACAAATGTGTCTGGATTTATGAAATTAGATGATTTAAACCTCTTTCGACTTGTCGTTGAAAATGGGAGCTACACCGCAACATCACGCAAAACTATGATTCCGGTTGCGACCATTACACGACGCATCCAAGCCTTAGAAGATTCACTAAACCTAAGACTTCTCAATAGACACGCGCGTAAACTCTCTTTAACAGAGGCAGGCGAACGTTTCTTCAACGAATGCTCTCCGTTACTGCAACGTCTATCTTCTACTGCAGAAGAACTGACTGACGTTTGTAAAGGAGCTTCCGGTAAGATTCGCATTACGGCACCCTCCAACCTGACCAAGCGCATGATGATGCCGATGTTCAGTGAATTCATGACTCAATATCCTGATATTAATATTGAGCTGATGATGAACAACCAAGCCGATCAGCTTGATCCAACTGAGTGGGACGTGATTTTCAGAGTAGGTCCACAACGTGATTCAAGCCTAATCGCTCGAAAAATCAGTGAAGTAAAAGATATTCTTATCGCAAGTCCTGACTACCTAGCGAAGAACCCGGCACCAAGTCATGCAGAAGAGCTCGCGAATCATTCGCTACTTAAAGGCTATCCGCTGATTAAGTGGCAGCTGAGTAATTCAAATGAAGAGACTGTGGTGAATAGCGAGAAAGGCCGTTTCAACGCGAATGCGCTCAATGTCGTGAGACAAGCATGTTCAGAAGGCCTTGGTATCACCCTTATGCCCGACGTTATGATCCGCGAATACATTGAAGATGGCAGCTTAGTGCAAGTCTTAGAGGACTGGAGCGCTAACCCTCGTGATATTTACATGCTTTACAACCACAAAGACCACCTGCCAGAGAAGGTTAGATTGTTTATCGATTTTGTGATCGCATACCACATTCACTAAGATTCAATCCCCTTCCCCGCAAACAAAAAAACCAGAGTCGATGCTCTGGTTTTTTATTACTCATGTTTATGAGTACGCTAAGCGCCTTCGTTATGTAACTCTAGGTTCGCGAGATCTTGTTGGATCTCACGCTCAACCTTTGAATCGTCATTACGTAAAGAGTCTAGGAAATCTAGGTACGCTTGGTCGATATCGCCCGTTACATACTCACCGTTGAATACGGATGTATCAAAACGAGAGATGTCTTGATTACCCATACCTACTGCAGAGATTAAGTCTGGTAACGTTTGGAAAATCAAAGCATCTGCACCAATCTGCTTACAAATCGTTTCGTTATCACGACCATGAGCAATTAACTCAGTCGCGCTCGGCATATCAATGCCGTAAACGTTCGGGAAGCGAACCTCCGGAGCGGCAGAAACCATGAAGACTTTGTTTGCACCAGAATCACGAGCCATCTCAATGATCTGCTCTGATGTTGTACCACGAACAATCGAGTCATCAACCAGTAGAACGTTCTTACCTTTAAACTCAGAACGAATCGCGTTGAGTTTACGGCGAACCGACTTCTTACGTTGTTGCTGACCAGGCATGATAAACGTGCGGCCAACGTAACGGTTTTTCACGAAACCTTGACGATATGGCTTATCAATCGCTTGAGCAATTCGTAGAGCAATATCATTTGATGTTTCAGGAATTGGAATAACCACGTCAATGTCTAGGTCTGCGTACTCTTCTTTAATACGCTTACCTAACATCTCACCCATCTCAACCCGTGCGCTGTAAACCGAAATTTTATCGATGAATGAATCAGGACGAGCAAAATAAACAAACTCAAAAATACATGGGTTTAGTTGTGGGTTGTCTGCGCATTGTTTAGTGAAAAGCTCACCATCGAATGTTGCATAGATAGCTTCACCAGGAGCAACATCGCGCATAAAATCAAAACCAACAGCGTCTAACGCTACTGACTCAGACGCAACCATGTACTCTGTTTTACCGTTAATTTCACGTTTACCAAGACACAGTGGACGAATACCATGTGGGTCACGGAATGCGATCATGCCGTGGCCGATGATCATCGCTGTTACTGCGTAAGCACCACGAATAGTGCGGTGCACGTTTGCAACTGCGCGGAAAACGTCATCTGAAGTCACGTTACCTTTTACGGTATCGATTTCATGAGCCAATACGTTTAGTAGAACTTCAGAGTCAGAGGTTGTGTTGACATGACGGCGGTCTTTTTCGAACAACTTCTCACGAACTTCACTTGCATTCGTTAAGTTACCGTTGTGCGCCAGCGTGATGCCAAATGGAGAGTTTACGTAGAAAGGTTGAGCTTCAGAAGCACTCGAACTTCCCGCTGTAGGATAACGAACATGACCAATACCCACGTTGCCTTGGAGGCGTTGCATGTGTTTTGCTTCAAAAACATCTTTAACTAAACCGTTCGCCTTACGCAGACGGAAACGATTGCTTTCTATGGTACAAATACCAGCGGCATCTTGGCCACGATGCTGCAATACCGTTAAAGCGTCATAAATAGACTGGTTTACAGGTGTTGAACCCACGATTCCAACAATACCACACATGTCCTAATCCTCGATTTTCGACATTAACTGGCGCTAAAGCGCGCCAGATAAGAAACTAGATGTTGCTTGTAAATGCTCGAAGAACGGCGCAATGATTCGGCTAAACTCCGGAACCAATTGCGAATTCTTCCACCACTCAGAACTTGGGAATGCAGTAAACGCATCCATGAAAAACAACACTGCAGAAACAATCAAAACACCACGTAAGCCACCAAAGACGACACCGAGGATTCTGTCTGTACCCGACAGGCCTGTTTTCTGAACTAGCTGCCCGATGACATAGTTAACTAAGGCACCAACAACTAACGTTGCAACAAACAATGCTGCTATCGCAGTTCCGTTTCGAAACATCTCATCTTCAATATTGGTGAAGTACATTGCTAATTTAGCGTAGTACTGGCTAGCAATAAAAAATGCTCCAAACCAAATAACAAGTGACAACGCTTCTTTAGCGAAACCGCGAACTAAACTGATCACGGCAGAGAAGCCGATCACGCCTAAAATGACAAAATCTAACCAATTCATGAATTCTTCATCTTAAGTTGGCGCGCATTTTAACAGAAAAAATGCTGACGCAAACGTTTTCTTATGGATTTAACGGTTTAAATTTGAGCAATTGGCCTTTTGAACCCGTAATTTTTTCTAATTCCTTAATTTGTCGCTCAAGTTTGGATTTAGAAACATCCGGGCCAATAATTACTCGCGTAAATGTTTTTTCTTGCTTGGTATGAGCCTGATAACCACGCTTCTGTAAATCCTTAACAACGTTTTTTGCGTTGTCAGCATTCTTCAAAGCCATCAATTGAATAATCCAAGCACTGTCTTGGTATTCATTTTTTTCAGATACCGGCTTAACCACCACCGCCACTTTATCCGCTTCTTTGTTACTGGAAGCCGACGCAGTTTGCGTATTTGAATTATCAGTACGACCACTTTCAACCACTTGCTCAACCGGAGAGTCCGGCAGTGCAATCTGATCTTCAACAGGATCGAGCACTTCAAACACTTCAACATTACTATCAAGCTCAGGCTTAATCGGAATGCTTGCAAACTCTTCTTTATAGTGGAGCTTCTTACCATCCAGCACATCGGGCAATACAATCACGCCAATGGCCACTAAAATGATGGTGCCGACTAATCGGCTTTGGAATTTACTTGCCATTTAGTTTCCTTTTTTCTGCCAATGCTCCAACACTTCACCGACGGTATGGAAAGAACCGACAACCAACACAACATCGTCATCTATAACAGAAGCTGAAGCCGCTTCAAACGCTACAACAGGGTTTGAATACTGCTCTACACCTTCAGGTAAGCTTTGACACAATTCAGCGGCTGTTGCGGCTCGTGGGCCTTTCAGCGAAGCTGGGTACCAATGTGTTGTTATTGGAGCTAATACTTCCAATGTCGCGGGGATATCTTTGTCATGAAGCATGGCGACTACAACGTGTAAATTTTTGCCTGCATACTTCTTCGCGACTTGCTGCGCAAAGTACTCAGCAGAATGCGGGTTGTGTGCTACATCAAGCACAATCACCGGTTGTTCGCTAATTTGCTGCATACGCCCAGGAAGCTGCGCATTCTTCATACCGTTAACAACGTTCACATCACTAATGCTTAGTTCTGAAGTACCTAATGCCATCAGTGCGGTGGCTGCGTTCGGCAGCGGTAAGCTTGGGATAGGTAGCGATTCTAACTGGAATGCGCCACTGCGCCAGTTCCAAGTATCACCATCTACATCATAGGTGTATTGAATCCCTACTTGGTAGAACTCAGCGTTAATATCATCAGCGTGTGCCGCAACCGTAGCTGGTGGCTTGGGTTGACCACAGATAGCGGGTTTACCGCTACGATAAATGCCCGCTTTCTCAAAACCAATCACATTAATGTCATCACCTAGCCAGTCAACATGGTCGACAGCCAAACTAGTAATCACAGAAACGTCATGTTCAACGATATTGGTCGCGTCTAAACGTCCGCCTAGACCCACTTCTAACAATACAACGTCAACCGCTTCGGTTTGAAAAGCACGTAACGCTGCTAAAGTGCCATATTCAAAAAAGCTAAGGCTGATTTCACCACGTTCTTTCTCAATGAAATCGAAAGACTGAACCATTTTTTGATCAGACAGATCTTTGCCATTGATACGAACACGTTCGTTATAGCGAATTAAGTGAGGGGAGCTGTAGACACCAACAGAGTAACCAGCATCCAATAGAATAGCTTCCATGAGTGCACATGTTGAGCCCTTGCCGTTGGTTCCAGCAACAGTAATAACATGTTGAGCAGGTTTGGTGAGGTTTGCCTTAGAGGCGACAGCTTGAACTCGGTCTAAACCAAGATCAATAGCGCTTGCGTGGATGTTTGATAAATAATCAAGCCACATCTCCAAAGAGGATGTGGCTTGAGGAATAGGTTGTTGACTCATCTAACTCATAACCATAATTAAGTAGGTTTGTTAGAAGGTACTTTACCCTTTTTCTGGCGCTTCTGGTACTTCATAAGCAGCTTCATTCGGTGAATCGTTCACAGAAACTACTAATGGTGAAGGCTGATTGGTCATTTTAGCAACAAGGCTTGCAACGCGCTGACGCATCTCACGACGGTCAACGATCATGTCGATAGCACCGTGGTCTAGTAGGAACTCACTGCGTTGGAAACCTTCAGGAAGATCTTCACGTACAGTTTGCTCGATTACACGACGTCCAGCAAAACCGATAAGCGCTTTTGGTTCACCGATATTGATATCGCCAAGCATTGCTAAACTTGCAGAAACGCCACCCATTGTTGGATCAGTCATTACTGAAACAAACGGTAGGCCTTTCGCAGATAGACGCTCTAGAGCAGCACTGGTTTTTGCCATTTGCATGAGAGACATCAATGCCTCTTGCATACGAGCACCACCACTTGCAGAGAAACAAACTAAACCACAGTTGTTCTCAATAGCTGCATCTACCGCTTTCACAAAACGAGCACCAACAACAGAACCCATTGAGCCGCCCATAAATGAGAACTCAAACGCACACGCAACGATAGGTAAACCAAGCAGTTCGCCTTTCATTGCAACTAATGCGTCAGTTTCACCACTGTTCTTTTGAGCAACAGAGATACGTTCTTTGTAACGCTTAGAGTCTTTAAACTTCAGCTTGTCTTGTGGCTCAAGATCAGTACCTAGTTCAACACGCTCACCTTTGTCTAGGAATGTATCCAGACGGCGACGTGCTTTCATACGCATGTGATGGTCACATTTTGGACATACTTCTAGGTTACGCTCTAGTTCAGCATGGTAAAGAACCTGCTCACAAGAAGTACATTTAGTCCAAACACCCTCAGGGATTGACGCTTTACGAGATGTTACGATGTTGCTTTTTTCTAAAATCTTTTCAAGCCAACTCATGGAAGACCTTTTTGTTTCGATTCCTCCGCTTGATTGCGAAAGAAATAAATTTGGGAATTATGCCGGGAATTAAAGCACATAAAACAGCGACTGTAGATAAAAAACTGGTTGTACCTATTTTCCGTGACTATTTTACGCACGAAACCGTAATATTTTTTGAACCTAAGTCTCACATTTAGTTCAAATCATCCGGCAAAAATAGAGGGCCAATAGGCTCTCTTGGTAGTCCAAAATGTTCAGGGTAATCAACATCTACTAAGTATAAGCCTTCCGCTTTCGCTGTCGCGCCTGCCACTTTTCGATCTTTAGCCTCTAAAAGCCACTGAATCCACTCTGGTTTTTGATCACCTTTACCTACCGCAATTAAGCTACCAGTAATATTCCTCACCATATGGTGAACAAACGCATTCGCTTTAATATCGATCACTATGTAATGCCCATGACGAGTCACATTTAAGTGAATCATGTTTCTCCATGGGCTACGAGATTGACAATGTGTTGCCCTAAACGAAGTAAAGTCATTCTCACCAAGTAAGTACTGACCCGCTTCATGCATCTTTTTCTCATCAAGGTGACCATGATAATGACTCACACCTGAATTCAAAATGCCAGGACGTAGAGCATGGTTAAAGATAATGTAGCGATAACGGCGTGCTGTTGCAGAAAAACGAGCATGGAAATCCTCATTCACTTCTGTTGCCCAACGAACGGCAATATCTTTTGGCATGTTGGCATTTGCGCCCATTGTCCATGCAACCATTTTACGATCGACATTAGTTTCAAAGTGAACGACTTGTCCCGTACCGTGAACACCGGCATCTGTGCGACCAGCACACATAACTTCTACAGGGTGATTCGCGACAACTGAAAGAGCCTTTTCCAATTCTTCTTGGACACTTTTCACGTCTCGTTGGCGTTGCCAACCAAAGTAGTGGGTACCGTTATATTCAATACCTAAAGCAATTTTCATGTTCTTGTTCTCTTTGAAAATGGGCGAGAAGTATATACGGAAATCAGTGCTAGCCCAAATAGGATGGGGCTAAAACTTCAATAAACAATCACTACCGCCTAGACGGTGGTTTTAGCAAGCTAAATAAAATAGACGCTAACTGTATCGCCCTAAAATAAAGGGTAGCCAACACTACCCTTTATCATTTTTTGAATTTATCGACCGTTTAACGTATCGATAAGATTCTTTGCCTCTCGACGAATATCATCACTGCCGTCAACGATAGCCTCTTCTAGAAGCTTAATTGCACCTTGTGAGTCACTCATCTCGATGTAGATTTTAGCCAAATCGAGCTTACCAGCGGCTTCTGCGTTGCTGTCGACATCGTAATTACCAATGTCACCGATAACGTCTGGGAATTCATTTAGGCCAACATCTAGCTTCAACTCTTCGTCATCTGGATTAATCGCGTCTTCACCTTCTTGCTCAACTTGAGCCATCAGCTCATCAATCGTCATGTATTGCTTATCACGACCTTTGTCTGACTCGGTTAGGTTGTCTTGTTGAGCCCAATTCTCTTGTTTGATTTTTGGTTCAGCTTGTTGATCTGCCGACGCCCAAATCTCCTGTTGATCATCAGGCACATCATTACGCGTGCTTGATTGCTGCTCAGGAGCTAGGTTGAAGCCTTTCCAGTCTTCGCCGCCAACTTCAAGCATAGCGTCAATATCGAGCCCTGCACTATCAATCGATGTAGCATCCAGTGGCTTGTCGAACATGCTGTCGACAGAGTCTTGAACATCTTCAGAAAGTAATTCAGCTAATGCTGTCTCATCAAAATCCTCAAAACCTTCTAACAAATCGTCTTGAACTGTTGTAGGCACTGAGCTTAACTCAGAAGGTACTGGGCTTAATTCTGACGGAGAATCGAGTGATTCATCAGGTTGTGTAAAACTAGCCAAATCAGGCTCTTCTGCACCTGGGAAGCCTTCTGCGTCTGAGAAATCTTCTGTATCCGAGAAGTCATCACCATGACTAAAACTCTGCGAGTTTGAAAATAAATCATGCAGCGCATCTTGCTCTTCACCCTGTGGGCTGAAAGAAGTCAGTGGCGTTGGTTTCTCAGCAAACGCATCAGAGATAGCTTCGTCTTCACCGTATTCCGGCAAATCAAACTCATCGAGCTCTACGCCTTGCTCTTCTGCTACAGGCTCAGCACTGCTTTGTTCGATGTCATCTAAGACTGAATCCGCTTTTGCGCTCTCTTCATCGTATTCAGGCAGGTCAAGGTCATCGAACTCAAACTTTTCGGACTCTGGAGCAAGATCTTGCTCTAACTGCGCTTCATCCGGTTCGCTAACCACTTCCGCCAACGCATCTTCTTCGCCAAACTCTGGAAGCTCTAAATCATCAAACGAGAACTCATCTTCGCCTTCTTGCCCTAGAATTTCTGCTTGTTTCGTTTCTTCAGCTTGAGGCTCTACTTCGGCTTGCGGCTCAGGTGTTGATTCTGATTCTGTGTCTAGTTGAGCATCAACAGCAGGGACGTCTGACTCCGTTGCTACTTCAGCGTCCGCTTCCGCTAACGCATCTTCTTCACCAAACTCTGGAAGCTCTAAATCATCAAACGAGAACTCATCTTCGCCTTCTTGTCCTAGAGGTTCAGCATCTAACTGAGGTTCAACAACCGGTGTTACTGGCTCTGGGGTTACTTCGGCGTCGGCTTCCGCCAACGCATCTTCTTCACCAAACTCTGGAAGATCAAAATCATCAATCGAGAACTCATCTTCGCCTTCTTGATCTACCGCTTCAGCTTGTTCCGTTGCTTCTACTTGAGGTTCGGTTTCAACTTGTTGTGCAGCTTCAACTTGCGGTTCATGGTCTAACTGAGGTTCAGTATCTAACTGAGACTCAACAGCAGGAACCACCGGCTCTTCCGCTACTTCATCAACTTGTGCCAATGTTTCTTGTTGAGCCGTATCATCTTCAATCAGCCAATCATCGTCTTCTGGCACACCGAATTCATTTGGAACGATCTCTGGCATATGTGCAGCACGAACTGGCTCTGGCTCTGGCTCTGGCTCTGGCTCTGGCTCTGGCTCTGGCTCTGGCTCTGGCTCAGG
>NZ_JBFSPI010000070.1:0-11399 GCF_041464685.1 Vibrio sp. 10N.237.312.B06 | reverse complement strand
TGGCAAGGATTCAACGACATCTTCAAACTGATCGCTACCTTGGATTTTCGGTTCAAAGTCAAAATCAGAGGCAACATTCGCAGGCGACTCTACATCGTCTATAGCTTCGGCTAACCAGTCTTCAACCGTCTCTTCATCATCTTCAGAGATATCATTTAAAGACGATGGCGATACTTGCTCTTCATAACTAGCAGCGATGTCTTCACGCTGTTCTTGGGCGTCGGCTTCTTTCGGCTCTGGTTCTGCTTCTTGTTGTACAGTTTCTTCTTGAACTCGCTCTTCAAAAACTGGTTTGTCAAAATCAGAATTCTCAGAGAGCAGTGAGTCGATATCCAGTTCATCATCTTCAACCGATGATGCGGTTTCTTCAGCGGATACTATTTCTTCCGCTGACACTTCATTGCTGGCTGAAAGAGACGCTTGCTCTGGTTCAACCGTATTTTCAATTAATGACTCAATAGGCTCTTCTGTCGCTGGCAATAAATCATTGTCATCAGAAGTCATTAACTCATCAATCAATGCTTCGTCTGTTGTTTCTAGCGAGTCATCAAGTAAAGCATCTGTTGCCGGCGCGACACCGAACAAATCATCGATAAAGTCATCACGATTAAAGGCTTCATCATTTTCTGGCTTAACGTCAGCACTGTCTTGAATCATTTCCGAATCTAACGATCCATCACTAACGACTTCAGCTTGTGGTGTTGCATTAATGTCCGATGCTTGCTCAGACTCAACTTCAGGTGTTTCTGAGGTTAACGGAGTAAGCTCGACGTCTGAATCCTTTTCGGACTCATCGCTGCCGTTGTCAAAACCAAAGGCTTCGTCTAACTCTTTATCAAACGCCTTCCCTTCAGGTTCAAGCTCGTCTTCAATGCCACTTGTCAGTAGATCATCAAATGGGTCTAAAGATTCTGAATCTTGTTCATCGGTTTCACCGACTGATAGATCATTACCTAGCAGTTCATCTAACGTCTCGTCACCTTCGACGGTAACTTGAGCATCATTGGCATCATCGTCTAGAAAATCATCTAGTAGGTCTGTGCTCTCGGCATCGAGTTCAAAGTCATCATCAGAATCATCAATCAACTCATCCAAGGTTTCAGTACTGTCTTCCGAAATATCTAGCTCATCATCGGTCGACAAGCCTGAGAGTTCTTCGAGTTCAGATAATGAGTCAAAACCTAGAGGATCACTCTCAGAATCATCATCCGATTCATCTTCCAACATATCATCTAGGAGATCTGTTGAATTACTGAGATCAACATCATCCCCTGTCAATTGCTCATCGAGCAGGTCGACACTGCCTTGAGTTTCTTCACTTTCGGTTGGCAGATCAAACTGAGAAAGGATGTTATCGATATCATCATCAGACGCCAAAGCGCTGTTTAGATTCTCAGCAACCTCGTCATCATTATCGAGATTCACAGGCTCATTGACTTGATCGTTCTGAGCCGCAACCTGAGCGAAGATGTCATCAATATCATCTTCTACACTAGGAGCCGAAGGTTGTGACGTCTGCTGCTCTGAGATCAACGAATCAATATCAAATTCATCGTTGCTCACGCCCGAAGGTGCAGTATCGCTCTGTTGCTCAGAGATAAGCGCATCAATGTCAAAATCATCGGTTGCTGATGTGTCGGTATTAGAAATCGAATCACTTTGCTCTTCTGAGATTAAAGCATCAATATCGAAGCTATCATCATCTTCATCATCAAGCGCAAATAGATCGTCTAATAGAGATTGGTCTAGTTCGTTAGAGCCTAGGTCTTCAGTCTCAGAATCCTGTGATAGTAGCGATTCAATATCTTCATTCGACATTGAGTTATCATCTGAAAGATCAAAGTCGGCCTCATCAGAACCGAGTTCGCTTTCTGATGTTTTATCGAGTGCGCGCTCCATCTCTTCAAGACCAAGCGCCTTGTCATCGCCATTGACACTAATGCCGTTGCTGCTGTCTAACTCCAGATCATCGAAGTTAGTGTCTAAGTCACCATTTTCGCCAATACTCGCAAATGGGTCATCATCGTCATCATCGAGATTAAAATCGAGATCAGAATCATCTAAACCTGCAAATACATCTTCTTCAGGCGATGCTTGGTCATCAAATAACTTATCAGCATCATCTTCATTGCCAAATTGTTCATCGTCTAAAGACAATTCATTATCAAAGTCGTCCATCTCGTCGCCTAAAGCGATAGGCGCGACGCTACTTGCATCTGATTGAATTGGTTGGTCTTGTGTCGGCTGCTGCTCATCATTTTTAGAACGGCGCCCTAACAGGATCACTATGATAAGACCAAGTAGCAGGCCAGGAATAACCGCAAGAGCAGTAACTAACCAACCATTTGATAACAATTGATCCATGGCACTTGGAGCCATTTTTGCAATCTCAGCGTTCTTTCTACGCTCTTCATCAAGCAGCTTTTCCACTTCGCTACGAATGCGGTCTTCATCACTAAGTTCTGTTTTTAGCTCATCTACTTCCAATTGAACATTCGACAACATCAGACGAAGTTGATGGTTTTTCTCCTCAAGTGACAATAGCTCAGTTTCTGAAAGCTCTAGCTGTTTCTCTAGCTTGTTCATCTCTTGGGTTGGAGCTGATTGAGCTAGAGATGATTGAGTTGGAGACAATGGCTTTTTAGCGGCTTCAGCTGTGCTTACTTGCTTTGCAGGAACAACATTGTTTGAGCTTACATCAGGGCGGCTTGACGCTTGCGCTGTTTTTGGCTTTGACACTGCGGGTTTAGTCACAGAAGCATCGAGCTTAGCAAGGTGCGCATTCATGATGTTAACGGCTTGCTGTGTAGAACTCGCACGTGCTTGCTCTAAAGAAGGCACTCGTAAATTACTGGCAGGCAGCAAGCTGTGGATATTCTGGTTTTCAAACGCTTGTGGATTTAGACGATAAATAGCCAACAAGGTTTGCTGAACTGAAACGGAATTATCAGGGCGTAACTTTGAGGCAATCGACCACAATGTTTCCGACCCCAAAGTTGGGCCGTAAAAACGAGAAGGCCCAGCACGATTCAATTGTGCTCTTTGAAGAGGTTCGGAAAACGTAGGCGCTGATTGTATCTGGCCATTAGGCCCTACAACTCGAATGGAATCTGCACGAACAACGGAAATCTGAGTCGCCATGAGAATGGCAAAAGGCATTAACCACGGCTTGAAAAATTGAAACATAAAAGGCTCAGCTAGGTGCTTAAATTCGAATAAATTGATGAACTGTTAAATATATCGGATAAACGACGTAAAGCTATAGAGATGAAAACAAAAAATGTGTTGCAGCGACAATATTCGCAGCAATTTCACACAATTTAACTAACAATATTTTCAATCGATTAAAAAAGCCCCACTAAAAGAGTGAGGCTTGTTTATCAAAGCAGTGAAGCTTAGAAGTAATCGCGAATCAGAACTTCCGCGATTTGAACTGCGTTTGTTGCTGCGCCTTTACGAACGTTATCAGCGACAACCCACATGTTCACACCGCTGTGATGGCTAATGTCGTTACGAATACGACCAACCATTACGTGGTCTTTACCACCTGCATCACGAACCTGAGTTGGGAAGTCTAGCGCTTGGAAAACTTCAACGCCTTCCGTGTTCTCTAGAAGCTGAATAACTTGCTCAGCACCGATTGGCGCGCGAGTTTCAATGTGTAGAGATTCAGCGTGACCATAGAACACAGGAACACGAACACAAGTCGGGTTAACCGTGATTGATGAATCAGCAAAGATCTTTTGAGTTTCCCAAACCATCTTCATTTCTTCACGTGTGTAGCCGTTCTCTGTAAATTCATCGATTTGAGGAATACAGTTGAACGCGATCTGCTGTGAGAACGCTGACTTGTCAGCTGGCATACCGTTAAGAAGCTTAGCCGTTTGACCTGCTAGCTCATCGATACCCGGCTTACCTGCACCAGACACAGATTGGTAAGTTGAAACGTTAATACGCTCAAGGCCCACTTCATCGTGAATCGGTTTAAGTGCTACTACCATCTGAATAGTAGAACAGTTCGGGTTCGCAATGATGTTGCGGTTACGGAACTCAGCAATCGCTTCAGGATTCACTTCAGGCACAACCAGAGGAACATCGTATTCGTAACGGAAACGTGAAGTGTTATCGATAACAACCACACCTTCGTCAGCGGCTATTGGAGCCCAACGTTCTGAAAGCTCGCTACCTGCAGAGAAAAACGCAATATGTACTTGAGACCAGTCGAAGTCTTCTACATTTTGTACTTGTATTGTTTTGCCGTTAAAACGGGAAGTTTTGCCTTCACTACGTTCACTTGCTAGTAAGTGCATTTCACCGACAGGGAATTTACGCTCTTTAAGTACTTCAAGAATGGTTTCACCAACCGCACCAGTCGCACCTAAAATAGCAATATTAAATTCTTGGCTCATTGTTTCTCTCTTTTATAAAGTTGGCTTTACCATAAAACCGAGTTTAGATAACGGCGTTAAATTACAAGATTCGTCGCCCGTTAACTCGACTGCACTGTACTCTCTGCGGTCCCAATATTCTTTACGCATCTTGTCAAAAGAACCCGGCGTAGAGATATTACGACGGAATAAGGCGTCGTCTTTGCGCACATCATAGATCAACTGAGTCAAATTGTGCAGTGTTGCTTCATCCCAAGCTCTATCTAATTTCATTTGAGGCACTGGTGCTGTCGGCAGAAGGTCGCTTGCATAAGCACGCTGTTCAGTACCTAAAAACTCACAATAACTGTTGAAGATCATCGTGGTACCACGTGCTTTACCCTCTAAACCGTAGCCCGCTACGTGAGGAGTTGCAAAAGCAAGCAGTGGAAGCAGCTCAAAATCGACTTCAGGTTCAAACTCAAACACATCAAGAACGGCAGTGAAACCATCGGCTTTTTGCAAGCGAGCTTTTAACGCTTGGTTATCAACAACTGGGCCACGAGCCGCATTAATCAGAATTTGGTCAGCACGTAAATTGTTCAGTACTTGCTCATTGAGCAAATGATGCGTTGGGAACTCACCTGTCTTAGTGATTGGCGTATGCAGAGTGATGACGTCTGACTGCTCAAGCAGAGTATCTAGCTCAGTAAATTCGCGAGTATCACCCTCTTGTTGTTTTAGAGGATCGCTCAGCAGAACTTTAATACCAATACCTTCAAGGCACTTTGCTAAATAGCTACCCACTTGGCCACAGCCGATAATACCGACCGTTTTTTCGAATACAGAGAAACCTTGCTGCTGAGCCAACACCATCATCGCGCTGAACGCGTACTCAGCCACACCCACCTTGTTACAGCCTGGGGCTGCGGTGAAGAAAATGCCACGCTCTTTCATCAATTCTTGGTCAACGTGATCCATACCAGCTGTTGCGGTTCCAACAAACTTAAGCTTGTTCGCTTTGCTGATCAGCGCTTCATTGACCTTGGTCACCGAACGAATCATCAGGGCATCTACGTCAACAAGATCGTCAGCGGTTAGCGTTCGACCGGACTTCATTGTCACTTCACCTAGCTGGCTAAAAAGCGCTTCAGCATAAGGCATATTTTCATCGATTAAGATTTTCATTGGGAAGGTACTTTCGTTGGGGTCTGTCGACCTTAAATGTGAATTGAAATGATTGTGCAAAATTCCACACACGGTGTCGAGTCGCAATTGGAATACATTATAAATAAAGGGCTGAATCGCCTAGTCTGCACAAACAAGAACAGAAATAAGAACCAAGACCTAAAATCAAAAAGCAAAAGTCAGAAGACTAAACGAAAAATGCCCGATTGAATAAACAATCGGGCAAACATCCAGAACAAAAGGATCCTATCTCGCTCTCCAGGAGACAGAGTCTTGCGTCTGTTCAACCAGTACTAACCAAAGCCAGTACTGATCAAGCTCTGGAAACCTTTCAACTTCTAAATCTTGATTTAAAAAGCTATTTTCTAAAGCGAAGCTTACAAAGCTAGGGTTAAAAAACACGCTTAAAACCATATTTATAAAAGCTATGTTCTGATGGTCATGATTACTGGGTGACCTGTGCGTGTTGAATCAGCACTCACGTCACCCATTAACGATTAACCTTTTATTAATTTAACCTTAGCTTCAATTAGCCTTGGTATTTTTTGATTACTAGCGTTGCGTTCGTACCGCCGAAACCAAAGCTGTTAGACATAACCGTTGTTAGCTCTTGTTCACGAGCTTCGGTTACGATGTCTAGGCCTTCGCCCGCTTCGTCTAGGTTTGCAACGTTAATGCTTGGTGCGATGAAGCCGTTATCAAGCATTAGCGTTGAGTAAATTGCTTCGTGTACACCAGCCGCACCTAGAGCGTGACCTGTCATCGCTTTAGTTGCTGAGATTGCAGGGCTGTTGCCGCCAAAGACTTCTTGGATTGCGCCAAGTTCTTTAACGTCACCTACAGGAGTTGAAGTACCGTGAGTGTTCACGTAGTCAACGCCATCAACGTTTTGCATTGCCATCTTCATACAACGAACCGCGCCTTCACCAGAAGGAGCAACCATGTCGTAGCCATCTGAAGTTGCGCCGTAACCCACGATCTCACCGTAAATTTTTGCGCCACGAGCAACAGCGTGCTCAAGTTCTTCGATAACTAGCATACCGCCGCCACCAGAGATAACGAAACCGTCACGGTCAGCATCGTAAGTACGAGAAGCCAATTCTGGCGTGTCGTTGTACTTAGTAGAAAGTGCGCCCATTGCGTCGAACATCATAGTCAGAGACCAATCTAGTTCTTCACCGCCACCAGCGAATACTACGTCTTGTTTACCCAGTTGGATAAGCTCCATTGCGTGACCGATACAGTGTGCAGATGTTGCACATGCAGAACTCATAGAGTAGTTCACACCGCGGATTTTGAAAGGTGTTGCTAGACAAGCAGAAACCGTAGAAGCCATTGTACGTGGAACCATGTATGGGCCAACGCGCTTCACGCCTTTTTCACGGATGATGTCTACTGCGTTTACTTGGTTTAGAGATGAAGCACCACCTGAACCCGCTACGATACCCGTGCGGTCATTAGATACTTGATCTTCAGTTAAACCAGAGTCAGCAATTGCTTGCTCCATTGAAAGATAAGCGAATGCCGCTGCATCACCCATAAAGCGCATTTTTTTGCGATCGATATGGTCAGCAGGGTTCATTTTTAGGTTACCCCAAACTTGAGAGCGCAAGCCATTTTCCTTGAACTGCTCTGAAGCGGTAATACCTGATTTACCCTCTTTCAGTGATGCTAAAACTTCTTCGACGTTGTTACCGATACTTGAAACAATACCCATACCGGTGATTACGACTCGTTTCATGTGACATTCCTATAATTCTAAATTCAGCTAGATGATAACTAAGAAGCCTAACAAAAGTGGTCAGCTTTCCTAGAAATTCGTACAATCCCTACCAACATATCGCTTCAAATCACAAAATGATAGATTTTATGACTTCAATTACTAATGCAGAGCTGGAATGGAATGAGTCTGGCACGCCAGTTTCAGACCAATTTGACGACGTTTACTTCTCTAATGTTAACGGTTTAGAAGAAACTCGCTACGTCTTTTTAAAACAAAACCACCTTCCAGAGCGTTGGGTTGAACATCAACAACGCCGTTTTGTGATTGCTGAAACCGGTTTTGGTACAGGTTTAAACTTTCTCGCAGTCTGGCAATGGTTCGATGCTTTTCTTAAAGATAACCCACAAGCTACGACCAAAGAGTTACATTTCATCAGTTTTGAAAAATATCCTTTAAATAAAGATGATCTAATCAAAGCGCACCAATCGTGGCCAGAATTAGCGGAGTATGCGACACAACTCCAAGAACACTACCCGATTGCCCTGCCCGAATGTCACCGCATTGTGTTAGGCGATGGTGCTATCACGCTTGATTTGTGGTTTGGTGATATTAAGGATTGTATGCCAAACGTGCCGACCCCTCGCAAAGGTTTAGTCGATGCGTGGTTCTTAGATGGCTTTGCTCCAAGCAAAAACCCTGAAATGTGGAATCAAAACCTATTCAACGGCATGGCCAAACTGGCAAAGCAAGATTGCAGCTGCGCCACCTTCACCGCAGCAGGCTTCGTTCGCCGTGGGCTGATTGAAGCCGGCTTTGAAATGAAAAAGGTTAAAGGCTTTGGTACTAAGCGAGAAATGATTGCAGGCCGACTTGGCGAAAAGCGCGCTCACACCAACATCAAACCTTGGTATGGCCTAGCTCAACACAGTAATTCACAAGATATAGCCATTATCGGTGGTGGTGTCGCCAGTGCTGCATTAGCCAAAACGCTAAGCCGACGTGGTAAAAACATCACCCTTTATTGTGAACACCCACAAGCTGCGGGCAATGCCTCAGGTAACAACCAAGGTGCCATTTATCCGCTACTCAGCGAAGCGACATCTAATGTTTCAAGAATATTTGGTCCGGGCTTATTGTTTGCCCGCCAATTTATTAATCAAGCAGCACAATCAGTAAACTTCGATCACAATTGGTGTGGCGTGAACATTTTGATGTGGGATGAAGGCTCCACTAAAAAGCTCAATCGCATGTTAGAAGGCAATTTCCACACAGATCTGATTCAGCGTTTAACGCCAGAGCAAGCCAACGAAAAGATTGGCTTACCAGTCGATAAAGAGAGTGTCTACTTTCCACTGGGAGGTTGGTTAAGCCCTCTCCAACTGACTCAAGGTTTGATTGGCAGGTTAGAAGAGACCAACCAAGTGAGCGCGCACTATCAACATCAAGTGACTCAACTTGAGTGGCTCGAAGTTGAACAACAATGGCAACTCACCATTGAGACACCACAAGGTGAGATTCAAACCAAGCACGACCAAGTAGTTGTCGCGAACGGACACAAGTTCACTCAGTTTGAGCAGACTCAGCCTGTACCTCTAACTCCAGTTAAAGGCCAAGTGAGCCATATTCCGACCACGGAAAGTCTCAGCCAGCTAAAAACCGTGTTGTGCTTTGATGGCTATCTTACGCCGCAGAATCCAAACAATGCTCATCACTGTATTGGTGCCAACTATGACAAAACCAATATAGACCAAGAATTTGATATTGAGGTTCAGCAGCACAATGGCGATCGCCTACATGGGTCGCTGCCAGACCAAAAGTGGACAAAAGATGTCGACACCAGTGGCAACCTAGCGCGCCAAGGCATCCGCAGCGTAAGCCGTGACCACCTTCCGTTTGTCGGAAACGTTGGCGATTTTGAATCAATCAAAGAACAGTACAAAGACCTGCACAACTTCAACCCGCAACGTCACTCTGTTGATGATGTTCAAACGGTAGCAAGCTTCCCTAACCTATACTGCTTTATCGGGCTAGGCTCACGTGGCTTGAGCTCTGCGCCATTATTAGCTGAAGTGTTAGCATCGCAAATTTGTGGCGAACCGCTTCCCTTACCTGTCGATGTGCTTGAAGCGATTCACCCAAGCAGAATGTGGGTGCGCAGACTGCGTAAAGGTAAGGCATTAACGGCTGGATGGGTTGCAGACAAGCACTCTAAATCAAATTCATAGTTTCTAGTTCAGCTATTCTGAAGTTTCTGAAGTTTCTGAAGTTTCTGAAGTTTCTGAATATCAGAAATATCTAAGGCTAAAAGCTAGAAAGCCCGAGCGACATTATGTCACTCGGGCTTTTTGTTGTTCGTGTTGATCTAAACTGATGTTCTAAATTGAACGATGTTTACAGCTTAGCAACCGCATCTTTGATCTGCTGAGCAATCTCTTCGTTGCTGATAGCGCCAGACTCAAAATCAAAGTTATCGTAGAAGCTAGGCACTGAAAGCGATGCTTTAACGTTACCACCAAAGTACGGAGCCGAACCAGTTGCTGCGCCAAGTACTGTTTGTGCGCCACCTGGGCCTGGTGATGTCGCTAAGTAAACCGCAGGTTTCTCGCCAAATACTGAACGCTCAATGCGTGTCGCCCAGTCAAATAGGTTTTTGTACGCCGCTGGGTAGTGGCCGTTGTGCTCAGCGAAAGAGATAACAAATGCGTCAGCTTCTGCTAGGTCACGTAAGAATGCTTGAGCACCTTCCGCTTGGCCAATCTCTTTTTCAGTGTCTTCACTGAACATAGGAACGTTGTAATCGTTGATGTTTAGAACTTTGACTTCAGCACCTTCAATCAAGTTAGCTGCGTAAGTTGCTAGAGTTTTGTTGATAGAGGTAGAGCTGGTGCTTGCGCCAAATGCGATAACTTTCATGATGTGACCTTTTCTGTGATTCCGTTAAGTGGGATTAGAATAACGTAGTCAGAAAATGGAACCATCACAAGGATTGAACGGACTCATTCAAAAAATTCGAATGAGTCTCAAATTATTGGTTCGCTCAAAAATGAGGAGGGAGAGTTGTGAGCGAATTACGGTAGACGAATAATGCTAAACGACTAAAATTAAGCTTGGTTTTGCAGCTCAACCCAAAGGTCATTAACGATCGTACGATCGGCTGGCGTCAATTCAGAACGTGCGTCTTCTAGGCTCTTCTCAATACGCAATTTAACTTCTGCTACGTCTTCAATACCGTCTTCTTCACATGAAGCTACTGAAAGAGAAATATGACCACGTAAGTAACCACCAGCAAACAGTTCATCATCTGATGCGTTTTCAATGCGAGCATCAATTAATTCAAGTAGTTTTTCTTCAAATTCGATAATCATAATATTCTCTTATTTCACAATAAATTGGCTAGTACATAAAGGCGCAACATCATAGAAGCTGCGTAATGCTTCAGAGAGCATTTTCACGCGAGGCGGCAGACCAGCTTCAAAGATACCCATGACTTCGCTGTGTACTTTATTCATAAAGGCCAAACGATCTGGCTCAAAATCGCCGTGTAGATTGTCACAGCTAACATTAAAAGGAAAGCCTGCGCTGGTCGCAATGATCCATTCATACGCTTGTGGGCGAATTTCCACTTTTTCAAACTCAGCTTGAACCGACTCAGTTCGGCCATCAGGCTCATACCAGTAACCAAAATCTTCCAATAAGCGACGCTCAGGACCAGCCACACACCAGTGCGCTATCTCGTGAAGTGCTGAAGCATAAAAGCCACGAGCAAAAACGATACGGTGATGAGGAATCTCCTCATCGGCTGGCAGGTAAATGGGCTCGTCCGCTCCCAGTTCTAGCTTAGTATTGAAGCTCTCGAAAAAGGTTTGATTGAAAATGTCGATGATGTCTGGGTATTGGTGTGTCATAAGATCAAATTTAAGTAAAAAGAACTGGGGCATTTTGCGTTTTTTTAAGCGCTCGGTAAAGCCCTATCACTGGCAATGACATTAGGTTCATCATAATACTTTACGATGACAATCGATTGCTGATCCCAGATTACACCACTTTGAGGTGAATGATTAGTTTAGCGGCTCTTCTCCGCTTAGATGAGTCTATAAATTAACAATAAAACCGGTAACACA
>NZ_JBFSPI010000069.1:0-27132 GCF_041464685.1 Vibrio sp. 10N.237.312.B06 | reverse complement strand
TCACCATGAGTGCTGTCGTGATAGCTAAATCACTGAACCGACGCGGCCTCCCGCGCTTATTCTGTTTACTTTGCGCCCACCCGCTTATTGCTTCTTCATCAATCCAAAAGGTCAGAGAGCCACGGTTAATGAGTGATTGGTTGTTTTGTAACGAGGCTTAGGCATAGAGCTACGAGAGAGGGTGGAGGTAGCTGATCAGATCGTAGGTTCTTGAATTACGCAACAAAGCCTTATCGACCACAGCTCCACCCCAGGCACTGATTTATTTTACCTTTCACTTTTCGATGACTTTGCTCAACTATATTGTTCAGATATTTAATTTGACACACTTCAATCAAGTTGAGTATTTTTCCCATCAGCCAGAGTTGAACATTGACATTATGCAACGCTAACGCGTTGGCACCACTCTTATCGCTAACCACTTTTCCTGGTAAACCATTATAGCAGATTGCCTTGGTAAAGAAGGCGCGAGCCGCTTTCTCATCACGGCGTTTGCAGAGTGAAAAATCAATGAAATGACCGTGCTTCTAACGACTCGAGAGTAATATTTCCACTGACCTTTGACGTTAATGTACGTCTCGTCCATTCACCACGAAGAAGCGACTGGCTTCTTTATTTACGTGCCTGGTGCTCAAGCAGGGGAGCGTATTTAATGACCCAACGGTTCAATGTTGAGTGGTCAACACTGAGGCCGCGCTTAGCTAACAGCTCTTCAATTTCATGGTAGCTCAGTTTGTAGGAAATATAGTAACGAACGGACTGCAGTATGATCAGAACCTACCACCCTTGTTCGCGACAAATCCCCTAGGAGAAGGCAATGCCAACCTCACTTGAGAAGAAGAGATTTGAGTTCCATAATAAGATCGTTTGCGGGATAATTATCGATTAAAGAACAAAAGTCTTCTTCTAATTGAAGATATTTAAAAGCACGATGTCTCAAATTCCGTCTATCTTCTTCACCAAGCCACTTACTTTGGATAAAGGTACACTTTAATTCCAGCTTTAGGTCATCCATATGCTGTCCTTCTTGCCCAGTTAAAGTTTGATATTCCTCTTGTCAGCATCAGCAACTTTTTTAATTTTGACTTTAAATCCAACAGGCGACATGGTGAACGCGAACTGTTCGAACACATCTTCAGGAGCTTGCTGAGGCTCTAACGTAAATTCATTAAATAAAGAATGAAACGCCAATTTTATTTCCATAATAGCGAGTGAACGACCCGGACAAAGCCTTGCCCCCCCGCCAAATGGTTGAAGGTTCGAAAATGACGCCCCTTTTTTATTTATCCAACGATTAGGATCGAACGACATTGGATCTTCAAACAAATCGGGATCAAAACCGTTAGCATGCAGTATTACGAAAACAGGCGTGCCTTTTTTTATGTCAAAATCACCAAGATAAGTATCTTTTGTCGGCTCTAGGTAAAGCTGAGGAGCCACAGGTTTAAGGCGCATCGCTTCATACATAATTGCTGTCATGTAGGGAACCCGAGGGATCGGCCACTCTAATACAGAAGCTTCTCCCAGATCAGCCAGTTCACTTTGTAAAGCTTGCTCGCTACCTTGGTTTCCACTCACAAGAAACGCCATCCAAGCAAGAGTGTTTGCTGTGGTATCTTCCCCTGCTAATAACAGAGTAATGGCGTTCGCTAGAATATCTCGATCAGTCAGTGATGTATCCAATTCTTGTTCCAGCAGCATTATTTGAAGCATATTTTCTGGCGACTCTCTAAGTTCAGGACACTCAGCCAAACGCGTGCGCTGCTTATCAATACAAGTCGACACAAAATGACCGATCTCTTCTAAACTTGCATCGAACTGAGTATCTTTCTTGGTTTTGAAAAATCGCCATAAAGGAATAGGAGACTTAGAGCGCTGGCTAATCACAGGAAAGACATGTCGTAAACTTTCTCCAAGAGGAGTGTCTGATTGCTCAATCGAATTAAAGTCTTCACCAAAAGCCAACAATGATGTGACATCTACTGTGTATTTTTTGAATTCGCTAACTAAATCAACGACAGTTCCTGATTCTGATAACTTTTCAAAGTGCTTTCTTAAACGTTCGGTAATCACACTTAACTTAGGGTAAAAATGTTTAAGGTGGCTAGGCTGGAACATAGGCTCAGTCAACTTTCTCTGATGTTTCCAACGATCACCTTCTGCAGAAAAAATACCGTTAAGCCCTGCTTCTTCAAACACACTTTCAATGCTTTTCAAACGGCGAAAGTCATCTGGCCTCGATTTTAAAATCGCCTTAATCTGAGAGGGTTCAGAGAGAACCATTACATCCTTCATTCCCAGTTTCAAACGAAAATAAGCACCATATTCATTCACCCAAGACAGCATCTGTTGATGAACATTGGGTTTCTTCAAATAACTCACATGCCCCAAAATCCCCGATTTAGGAGGCATTGGAAGCTGTTCAATTTTCTGCATTTGTATTACCTTAACTTGATCTGAATGCTATGAATAGGAGGTGCTGAGAGCGGCTTAGCATGCTTGTTATCGTAATACGAAACTTTGGTTGTGATACAACGCTAGCGCGTGTAAACAATGTGAGTACCGTATTGTGTGAACTAAAGAACTCTTGTCGCTCAGAGCGAGTGACTGCGGTGTCGGTAGATCTTATAGATAGATTGGATACCGATTGGCAGCATAGTAAAGATACCAATAAGCATCACACTTCCATAAATGTCTTTTGAGCTAAAAATTTCGCCATGCAAAGTGGCGACATCAAGGTTGTCTTTGAACAAGAAGCAAAGGATGTATTTTGACATTATGGTAACGTAAATGATTGAGGGCAGGTATAAGTAACCATGGGGCGGGATTTGCTTCAAATGTACTTTATCGTTGTAGCACCATAATGAGAAAGGCAAATAAAAGGTAAATACGCATAAAAACCACCCAAAGAAATTACTTAACGGAACGCCAAAATACACACCACGATCGGTCCAGACCCACAGCGATTTGATGAGCGAATTCACAGGATCCATAACGACATCCCATGAAACCATTACAAATGAGGAAGTAAGAGAGATGATGATTGCTTTACTTTTCGTTTGTATCGGTTTATCAAACTGATTAAGAAGGATGGTTGATATAAACCAAGAGACATAACCCAAACTGAAGTAGGTCGGCATGATTGCTAATGGGACGTCAAATATTTTAATTCCTAGTCGGTCAGAATAATAATAGTGACCGAAAGGAAATCCACTTGAAATACTAACGCTTTCGTAGAAAACACTGACAACGAAGACTAATAGAAAGAAACATGACATTTTCTTTATACCGCAATAGACACTACCGTGTAATATTGCAAACGGGAACAAAATTAGTGGAGTAAATACGCTCGATATATGTAAGTCGGTATAACCTCGAAGAAATGAATAAACAATATAAATAATGGTGATTGCAAGCAAGAATAAAGGTGCTCTAGGCTTCATATACTACTCTTATTTTTGAAACTAAAAGTCATGATAACGATTAGGCAAGATGAATAATGGTGCTAATCAATTGATATCAAATAGACGATAATAATAAAGCAGGACAGAATATCATGAAAAGTTTGTTGCCTGGTCTAATCAGTGGCTTTGATGTAATGTGATCTGTACCATTAATACGGTTGTGTCGCAAAGTTATGACGAAGTACAAGTGTACAGATCTTCAGATGCAATTAGGCTGCTAGGGCGTAAAATTGCTCCCAAGCAGATAAGCCTTCAGGATTATCGAGCTGTTCACTTTTAATTATCGACCACAGTTCCACGCCTGCCAGGGTGGAACTGGCTCCCTCATCTGATTTCCCATCAGCCAGAGTTAAACATTGACATTATGTAACGCTAACGCGTTGGCACCACTCTTATCGCTAACCACTTTTCCTAGTAAACCCTTATAGCAGATTGCCTTGGCAAAGAAGGCGCGAGCCGTTTTCTCATCACGGCGTTTGCAGAGTAAAAAATCAATGAAATGACCGTGCTTCTCAACGACTCGATAGTAATATTTCCACTGACATTTGACGTTAATGTATGTCTCGTCCATTCGCCACGCAGACGCGACTGGCTTCTTTATTTACGTGCCTGGTGCTCAAGCAGGGGAGCGTATTTAATGATCCAACGGTTCAATGTTGAGTGGTCAACACTGATGCCGTGCTCAGCTAACACCTCTTTAATTTCACGGTAGCTCAGCTTGTAGGAAACATAGTAACGAACGGACTGTAGTCTGATCTCAGAAGGAAAGTGACGGCCGGTAAACTTAATAGTCATAATGTTAAAGCTGAAGAATGTTGAGGGGTGATCATAACCTACCCCCTTGTTTGCGACACAACCCCTGTTTCTTGTGATTAAAATTTGCCGCCACTATATCGCCATTCGGGTACTGGAAGTAAGCATAACTCCATGATTTTTCGTTACATTAAGTTAGCTTTGAGATTATAGGTTATAACTGAAATTTAAAAGAGAATAGAAATAAAAAGGAACACTAAATAGTGTTCCTTTTTTGGTTTTAGTGATTGGCATTTTATGCGTTAACTATTGGGATCAATGCCTGGTAAATCATCCACTTGATGATGTTGCGTATCATCGTGATCCTGTTGGTTAGTATCATGTTCATGCCCTTGGTGTTCAAGCGCACCCGATAAATCTAGATGCGCCACATCATCATGTCCTAATACAATATGATCCGCTTCCGCCATCACAATATCCATATCAGCAGGTAGTTGATGTTCAGGTGCATCTGCTACAGGCGCTGCAGGTGTAATCCCCAATGCATCAAGATAAGCAGCTGCGCCAGTAACAGGGTGATCATTTACTGCTTGATGTTGGCTATCGGGGACAACGAGACCAACATCATCAAGGGTGACAGAGAGATCTTCACTCGTATCAGCACTAAAGTCAGGTTCATCATGTTGTACTGGCGGAGGTGGGGCTGGTGACGTAACAGCAGTTAATGGATCATCAACCCCATTCACATTAATTGTTATTGTATGAGAAGCTGTATTATCTGGTGAGTTTATTGTAAAGGTTTCTGTTCCACCATGCGCAGAGCTTAATGAATTTGTAGCGGCAAGGTTATTATCAAGGTGATATACCCAATCACCATTGGCTGCTAATTCTAGATGTCCATAAGTTCCTGCAATGTGTGGATCTGGTGTGAACTGATCTTCACCATGATCGGCATCTTTTAAATTCAAGTGACCAGCTAATGTATCCTTTGTAGCATCTTCTGTAATTGCACTTACGCTTTTACTTGTCATGGTACCATTAATAGTCGCACCATCATTTTTACCCGTAACCGCAATAATAACTTGTTCGGTAGCGACCTCTTTACCATTTTGTAAACCATGAATGGTGAAATGCTCCTGCTCTACCTGACCTGCTTTTAGGGCATTAAGATCTTTATTGGAATAACTTCTAGCGCCATCATGATCAAGGTAATAAATCCATGTGCCACCTGTTGATATTTGCAAGTGACCATATGTACCCTGAATCATATTAGGGGTGCTATCTTGCCCTGTAGCTTGTTCATGCCAGATAATATGTTGACCATTATTATATGCATCTAACTGTCCATTTGCTGAATGTTGACCCGTTGCTCTATCATCTTCATTTACATTAGCGTGTGCAATGCCACTTGCATCAACATCGGTTACCGCGATATGAAAATCATAGGTACCTGTTGCGCCCTTAGCATCCGTTGCCGTGACCGTGATATCTAAGTCACCGTCTGCGCTATGTGGAGGTGTCCCCCATATTCGCCCCGTTTTCGCATCAAAATGAAGCCAAGTAGGCATACCTAACGCTGTATCTTTGCCTTGCCAACCTGGGTTAACGCTATCAGGGTTTACTGCTTCCTCAGTATGTTGCGAAACAGCTAAACTTAACGTAAAGCTATCTCCCTCTGCATCGGTAAATAAATTTGATGGGAGCGTCATGTCGATTGCATGTCCTTCACTATCGTCGGTATTCGCCACTGCGCCCGTCACTTCAGGAGCATCGTTTGTACCTCTTATACTAATGACAATATCTTGGGTGGTGCCATCACTGGCGGTCACCGTTATTTTATCCTGAACTGATTCACTCGCATTAAGTTTTTGAACTTTCGTTTGATCAATCTCATAAGTCCATTGATTATTGACTATTGAAAAATGTCCGTAACCATTAACTCCACTTTTATCATGAAAATCTGCAATTATCGGATTTTGCCCTGTATCAACATCCACAATATTAAGGCTGCCATGTGCAGACACAGTATCACCAATATCTCCCTCTTTGAGGTTGGCAGAAATATCACCTTTAAACTCTGCCTTGGTATCGCTACCTGTAAGGTTAACAGTCACCTGATGTGTAACACCATCGGAGGTATTAAAGGTAAAGGTCTCTGTCGCTTTTTCGCCATCCGCTAGCGCAGTGGTTTTGTCACCACCAACAAACGACCAATGCCCGTTATGCATCGAAAATTTGCCATAACCGTTATCACCCAAACTATCGGTTACATCAATAAAGGTTGCTGGTAGTGTATCTGGGTCATTAATGAGTAAATCTCCCTCGGCACGATCTACAGCATTATAGGAAGCAGTGGCATGATCGGTATTACGGGTAAATGTCATATAGCCATTATGACCGTAATTAGGGTCTCCCATGTTCATGACCCATTGTGTTGTTTCAATTTTCATACCATGGGCTGCGCCTCCCGCTACACCTGCCCCATTTATTGCATACCAACGCCCTGCATTAGGGTCATTAGCTACGACCTCTGGGAAGTCAAAATGGCCATCAACATTCGCTAGCCATGCTCCTTTGGCGACGGTTAAGTCTGCATGGGCATTGGCGGCACTCCCTTCAGTCATTGACAAGGTATCAATACCACTCACCGTAGAAATATCAGCGACCGGTATGATTTCGAAATTACCTATTTTAGGAAAGGAATCGGTATGTCCATCATTTACGGTAAAGCCAAATTGCACGCCACCGTTATAATCTTGAGCAGGTACAAAGGTTATTTTACTGATATCAGCCGTTAACACATCCAAAGGAATAGTTATAGGGTGGCCGTCATACTCAAATTGCCCTTTAAAAGCATCTGGCAGTGCGGTAATCGTTATATGGTCAAGCTGATCGCCGTGATCTTTATCGATAAAACCAAAATCTTTAGCGCTAAAGTGTTGTGTTGTATCTTCATCAATCGAATGAATATGCTGAGCAAGTGACGAAACAACCGTTGGTCTGTCGTTGGTGCCAGTGATTGAAATGATTAAGTCTTTTTGATCCGTAGCGCCTGCGCCATCAGTCACCGTTACAGAAACGCTCACTTGTTCGGTTTTACCTAATGCTAAATGATCGTAACCCGCATCGGTGGCATCAAACTCATAACTACCATCTTTATTAAGTGTAAAGCCTTGAATATGCTGACCCGTCGTTGGCGTAATTGCCGTGTAAGTAGCGCTATCACCAGTATCTACATCTGTTGTTGTGATTTGCCCTTTATGCGCAGTATGGCCACCTTCAATAGCCGTAACGGCTGAAGTAGCATCAATGACAGGTTGGTCGTTAGTACCATGAATCGTCGACGTTAGTTGGTGTGTTGTACCATCCTTAGTTTGAACGGTTAAGGTTTCGGTAAAGGTATCACCATCGCCGAGACTGTTAATATGAGTGTTATCGTTGTCAACCTTGTAGAGCCACCGTCCGTCAGCATGCAGAATGAACTGCCCTATACCCTTATCACCTGCAACCCAGCTACCCGTTGCTGTACTACCCGATCCCGATGGACTGCCTGTAGGCGTAAACAGGGCTTCACCTGCGTCTGGGTCCTGTACATTGAGCTGATTCTGGTTGGTCATAATGACACCCGACGACTGTACGTGAATATCTTCTGTGATATTCGCGCTATCGGTGCCTGAAATCACCGCTACATCTTGTGTATCGGTGATACTACCGCTCATATCAATACTATGACTATGGCCGGCACTTGATGTTGCTGTAATGTGAGGCGTAACCGTTCCCGAAAAGTCTTTTGGCAGCGTTATCTGCAGACCGTTCGCCTCACTTGGTGAAATTGTCCACGTTTTGGTATTCGCATCGTAACTACCAGCGCTTAGCGTTGCCCCTGCAGGCAAACCTGATACCGCAAAAGTGACTGCTGCATGAGCGTCTGTTGGGTCGATAGCGGTTAAGGTAAGGTCGTAAGGCCCCTTGTCTTCAACACCACTAATTGGTGGAGCAGAAACAATGATATCACCCGCGTGTGCTGGGTCCAGTATTACCGGTGCCGATGATGCGCTATGCGCACTGGTACCATCCTGATTTTGAGTGGTTGCTTCCACGGTAATAATCGCATTGTACGTAACACCAGATGGAATGTTAACCTCGAGCGAACCACGTGCCCAACCCAAGATATCTAAGCCATCTTTTTGGTCCGTCGCATCGATGGTGTGTGTATGCGTGCCATCAGTGACAACTGAGCCAATGGGAAGGCCGTGCAGATGAACAGCTTGAAGCGCGTCGTCTTTGTCGTGTGGCGTCACATCGGCATTGATGACTAAGTGGTGTGGGTCATTGGTAACATTGATTCCTGCCGTGTTTATCACGTGCGAATGGTCTGACCCAGAAGGAACTACGGTGCTGTGGAGCCCGGTATGGTCAACAATACCTGCCCCGTTCACCCCTAGATCGATCAACACATGTTTTGGATCTAGACCCTGCTCACCTAGTGGCCCTTGAGCTACCTGAGACGCTGTCACCGCTTCTTTTGCTACCGTTACGTGTTCGATCGTTGCGACGATGGGGGTAATGGGAGGTATGTTTCCGCCGTCGTGATTCGAACCGTGACTCCAGACAATATGGCCATGATCATATCCAGTAGCATAACGCCCATCTCCAAGTGCTATAGGGCTTCGACCCGTTCCGATAACAAGCTCGGTCGAGCCTGCACGCTCGGCAATATACTTGGGCACACTCGCGTGGCCACCGCCGTATGGGATCGAGATAGTTGGCGCTTCAACAAAGGCATTTTCTGTTTTTGTGAAGCCAGATGCCGGTGGTGTTATCCAATGCTCACTCGAACCGCTGTCGCCTAGATAATGCGTTGGCATACTTTCAGAATTTGAACCATCGGGGTAATCAACAGGCTTACCATTATCGAATATCGACATGGTGGGCGCTTTAATGCCTTGCCCATCATTCATAACCACCGTTAATCGGTGGGGTTTTCCATCGGTAATATCAATGTGGGTTTCAATAGGATCCATGCCCCCAATCCAAACGGTAACACTGTGGGGGTTTGTAAGGGTTACTCCGCCGTTCCCGTATCTCGAACCATCCGCATAATAATGCATTTGAGGTCGATCCAATTTACCTGCACTACTACTAAGATGCCCACCGTACTGGGCGATCACATCACCATTGTGGTACGTCTCGCTCTTATCAAGCGTGATCCCCATTTCAAAGGTCAGCGCATTTCCGTAGTCTCTGGCTGTGTGGTCACCACCGCTATCAGGGTTAAGTATCGAATCGATTGAAAGATGATGGGCAGAATCCGTCTGAAAGCCTTTTTGCGGTGCAACAGAAAGGTTTATGTCCGCAGCGTCGGTAACCGATGCTACGGCTACCGTGATATGGTTATTAACATCGGCATGGCCATCATTGACCTTGTAGCCTAAAGATATATCTCCCTTGAAGTTAGCTTCTGGGTGCAGCGTCCACGTACCATCGTGATTATCAGTTACTGTTCCGTGGCCACCATTAACAGTTACGCTGTTGATATCCAGGGTGTCGCCATCTACATCGGTCGCTCCAGCCAAAAGCTGCGATTTAGTCAGGACGATATCGGTGTCTTCTGTGGTGCTAGCGCTCGTCGCTACGACCTTTGTTGCATCGTTGACTGAACTCACTGCTAGGGGATTAGCAAATACCCGCACTTCGGAACCATCCGAGACCTTACCTACAATCATTAAGTCGCCATGAAAATTTTGATTTGGCGTGATCGTGTAGGTTCCATCCTTATTGTCAACTAAAGTACCATCGTTGCTAACGTTGAGATCAGTTAATGTTAGCGAATCACCATCGACATCTTTCGCGCCAATTCCCGTTAGGATCTGATCTTTCGTTAGCGTAATAGCTCTATCTTCGTCTGTCGTAGCCACTTGACTAAGCAAGGTCACCGTTGGTCGATCGTTAGTACCTACCACTTCAACTTGTGCTGTTCGCGGGACTTTCCCACCATGCCCATCGTCAACGTTAAAACTCACGGTGATGTTGCGAGTAACACCCGCTGCTATATCTTGGAATGCCTTGTTAGCAGGGTCGACGGTGATTGTGTGTCCGTCGGCACCTAGGCTCAGCCCAGCAGCAAGCCCAGTTGTCGCGGCTGCGCCATCGATGCTGGTCTCGATACCGGCAATCGACAGCGTATCGCCATCAACATCCGTTGCACCGCTAAGCAGATCTATCGTCTCGCTTGCGCCATCTTCCGTTACTGTTTTCACTGTTGGAGAGCCTGTTATGACTGGGGAATCGTTTGTGCCCGTAACAGTTAATGTCGCAGACTGTTGAACTGTTCCACCATGACTATCCGTTATATTATAAGTGATCTTAACTGTTTCTGTCTCACCTACAGCTAAATGTTGAAACTCAGGTGTATTAGAATTAATGATGAGTATATGTCCACCTTTACTCATCGTTAAAAATGAAGGAGCTGTTGATGTTTTTGAGGCTGTACCTATTTGATATTCGATATGGCCAACAGATAATGTATCGCCTGCATCAGCATCAGTAGCACCAGAAAGAAGATCTATTGCACCCATTCCTGAGTCTTCAGCTTTGCTGCCAGTTACTCCGGAAGTAACTGAAGGAGGGGCATTTACAAATAAAGAAATAGCTTGCGTTGCTGATTCAGATTCACTTCCTGCTGAAGCTGTTGCTGTTGCATTAAAATGCAAATCCCCATGAAAGTTAGCGTTATGAAGGTTAAGTTCTAAACCATTAAGGTCTGATTTATGAAGAACCCACATTTTTGCAACCGCATCGTGTGTACCATGATTTAGTGTAGCTGCATCAGGTAAACCGGTAATTTTTATTAACAGATCTTCAGTATCACCACCCGTATCTGTTGTAGCCACATTTAAATTTAACGCAATAGTGGTGCCTTGCTGTGCATCTGGTGCTGTCGCATTTAGAATTGGCTTATCTAGTGAGCCTTGAATAGTGATTGTGACATTTGTGGTAACTGAAGTGCCATCTGTTGAAGTTGAGGTCACTGGAATGACTTCAGTTAATGTCTGATGTACACCAAGGTGATCAACGTCAGCATTATTATTATCAATGGTGAAATGATAATGGCCATTACTATCTATGGAGAAATGGCCATATTTAGTTGCGTGATCAGCTTGTACCGTGAAACTTGCAGTATCGCCTGTATCAACATCTGATGTTCTTAATTCACCATTGATTGTTGTTTGAGCTGCATCTTCTTTTATTTCTGCATTAATTGCTGCAGGCGTAATATTTTGAACCGTATGGCCACTGACTTGTAAAATAGTTTCAGCAGAATGTTCACCTGCGCTATTTTCGACATGTAGTGTATGTTTACCATCAGCTAAATTGCTTGCAGAAATTTCCCAATGGCCATTAGTATCGGCAATAACAGAGGCTATTTGATGATTACCCTCCATCACATTGATTGTTTCACCTGCAGTTGCAGTGCCACTATAAACAGTATTACCTACTTGTAGGTGTTGATATGAGTGATAGTAGAGGTAATCTACTTCACTGCCACCGCCTGTACAAACACGATTTACAATCGCAATTGTCTGATGGCCTGTGTTATCTTCAAATACAGCTATCCCGCCTGTCCATGCATTGCCATGGCCCGTTGCTCCGCCAGAGCCTGTGTTTACCGTATCTGGAACTCCATTTGTATGCCACCAATCATGGTTATCAATTCGGCTGAAGCCACCTGCGCCACTATGTCCTGTTGTTGTTGTTGCAGGGTTTGTTATCCAGTTATGATCTGATCCAGGTTTATATAGTCCGACTAATTTCACCCCTGATCCGACACCGACCTGATCAGTCCCCCAACGCGCCATATTTTCTGCATTACTTGGCGCAACATCAATGTTGGCGCCTGTTGGGTTTGAGATTACGTCAACATCTTGTAATTTTAAGGTGCTTGATGTGCCTACCGGCGCTGCGTGTGCTGACTCGATGATAGGTTTATCGTTGGTGCCTTGAATGGTGATATCTACAATTTGCGTCGAGCCATCACTGGCTTTAAATGTGTAGTGATCCTGTACCGCAGGTTGATCTGGATCTAGATGCTGAACTTTGCTCTCGTCTAGGGTATAGGTCCATTGGCCATTGCGCATTTGAATATGGCCGTATGTTGTCGCCGTTGATGCTACATCTATAAAGCTTGGATTATCGCCAGTATCAACATCTGTAATTGATAACTGCCCTGTAGCAGTAACGGTATCGCCAATATCACCTTCATTAACAACAGCTTGTCTATCACCAGAAATAACAGAAGCATCATCTGTATTGGCTATGTGCAAAGTATTCGTTGCTTCTACTGAATCTGTACGACCATCGCTAACGGTATATTTAAATTGTACATCACCATTGAAGTCTTTAGCCGGTACAAATTGTAGTTTGCTGATATCGGCAGTTGATATACTTTGACCCGCACTTACCTCTTGTCCATCAAGCACAAACTTACCTTGGGATACTTCTGGGATATCTGTGATTTTGATGGCATGTAATGTGTCGCCACTATCAACATCAGTAAAACCAAACTGACTTGCTTGCATTTGGTAATGTGTATCTTCAGTGCCCTGTGCAAGTGTCGTCGCAGTTATGGTCGGTTGATCATTGGTGCCTGTCACCGTTATTGTTATATCGTGAGCAGTGTGGTCTGCAGAATAAACACGATATACAACTTTTTCTACTTCACCTTCAGCTAATGATTGCAAGCGACTATTGGCTACTTCATATCCCCAAGCGCCACTTGGTGTAATGCGTAAAAAACCACCAAAGGGATCGTGAATCGCCTGTTCTCCTAATAACAGATTGACCTGAAAATGGTCTTGCCCTGCATCAGGATCTGTCACACTCAGCAAACCCGATGCAACGACAGGCTGTAATGAACTGTGACCCACATTATGATCTTCAATAATCGTTCCGGTATCACTACCGCTTATAACCGCTTTATCAGCAACTGCACTTAAACTGCTGGTAGCTCCAGTATGAGTGACACCGCCATGTGCATCTTTGACATCATAGGTGAAATGAACTTTACCTTTATAGTCTTTTTCTGGTGTGAAAGTGTATGTACCATTTTGGTTATCTAAAATCGAGCCGTGATCTGGATGAAGGTTTGCTACTGTAAGCAGTCCAGAGTCATTTTTATCGACATCTATTGAATTTTGTAACAGTTGTGCAGCTGTAATGGTTTGTCTCGTATCTTCAGTACCTGCGTTGAGTTGTACTTCTGAAGAGCAATAAGGCCTGTCGTTACTACCATTGATAGTGATGACTATATTATGTGGTGTTCCATCTTTTGTGTGAACGGTGATAGTGTCTGTGAGTGTTTCACCCTCACCTAATTTATCGATAGCGGAGCCTCTGGTTGTGGGCCTTCCACCAATGTGACTGAGACTTCCAGCATCGGCATAGTAATCCCAATCTCCATTTGGATTTAATATTAAGTCACCATACGTACCGTGATAGTTATACCCCACATTATTATCAGCAAAGCCAGACTGACCAGAGTCAGGATCAATCACAGATAAGTGTCCATTAGCGTTTAGTGTACTAACTCGAAGTGTCGCCATACCCGATTGAGCATGATCTGGTGACATATTATCTCCAGCCGCTTTCTCAGTGACACTTGCAGTATCTACTCCACCTACCACAGCATTATCATTAGTGCCGTTCACTTTAATGGTGACTTGATGAGGTGTGCCATCGGCTGAATGAACGGTAATGGTATCAGTAGCGGTTGCGCCATTACCTAACGCTTGAACTGCTGGGTTAGTGTTATCTAAGTCGTAGGTCCAAGCGCCATTATCTGTTAGATGTAATGTACCTAAGGAGCCTTGGATATCAGTATTCGCAAAGTGTGCTTCGCCTGTATCGACATCGGTGACAGTCAGTGTGCCTGAGGTCTGAAGTTGAGATTCTTCTGTTACTGCGCCAGTATTAGATCCGCCAATCACGGCTTTATCATTAGTGCCATTGATGGTTACCACGACATCATGCGTTGTACCGTCTTTCGAAGTCACTTTAATTGTATCTGTTAACTGCTCACCTTCGCCTAAGGATTGAATCGCTGTTTGAGAATTATCGGCAGAGTAACTCCAGCTCCCATCTTGACTGATCTCCAATTTACCATAATGACCTTGTAGGGCCGTTTTGTTAAATCCATGGGATACAAAACTACCTTCACCTGTATCTATATCGACAATATCTAACTTACCTGTCGCAGTCAGTTCATTACTCTGAGGGTTAGCGCTCACATCTTCTTTTAATGCCCCCGTATCGACACCACTAATGACCGGCGTATCATTCGTGCCCGTCACCGTAATCACTAAATCTTTAGTATCTGTTGCACCTGCAGAATCGGTCACGGTAACAGGGATAGTGAACGTGCTTATCTCACCTGCTTTAAGGTGTTGGAAGCTTGCATCTGTTGGGTCTAGGTTGTAGCTACCATCTGCATTGAGTGTAAATCCACCCTGTGTTGATGTGGTTGTGAAGGTTGCAGTATCACCCGTATCAATATCCGTTGAGGTGAGTTGACCTGTGACTACTGCACCATCTTCAGTGGCGCTCACTGGCACAATCGGATTAATAACAGGCGCATCGTTTGCCGGTGTTACATCAACATTGATAGTTTGACTGGTTGTCGTATGCCCATCAGTCACTGAAAGAACAACTGAAGCAGGACCATTGTAATTAGCATCAGGCGTAAACACGATTTCACCTTGCGCATTCAGCGAGGCACTACCGTGTGTCGCTGACACACTCGGGGTCAACGTATCCGTCGTATCAATATCCGTTGCATGGAAGGTAATGGTTTTACTGCCATCCTCGGTTACCGTTTGCGTCGCAACAGGGGTGATAACAGGTGCATCATTGGTACCATTGATGGTTACCAAAATAGTTTTCTGTGTGCCATCAACCGAGGTTATTGTTGTCGACTCTGTTAAAGTTTCACCAACACCTAAAGCCTGAACAGCCGCTTGTTTTGAATCTGCGGAAAATAGCCAAATGCCACTTGGTATAAGTGTAAATGAGCCGATCCCGTGGTCGCCAACAATGCCAGATTGCATCGGAAATGTAGCTTCATTCGTATCTACATCGCTAATGAATAGCTTGCCTTGTGTAAGCATGTAGTTTGGGTGAACATTCAACTGATTTGTTAAATCTTGATCTTCGGTAACTGCTCCCGTATTTGTACCAGTAATAACAGCCTTGTCATTAGTTCCATTAACGGCAATGGTCACTTGGTGAGTTGTACCATCTGCTGAAGTAACTGTAATGGTATCGGTTGTTGCAGCGCCTTTACCTAGGGCTTGCACCGTTGGGTTTGTGTTATCTAAATCGTAAGTCCACTGCCCAGCATCGGTTAAATGCAATGTCCCAAGCGAGCCTTTAATATCAGTATTTGAGAAGTGTGCTTCACCGGTATCGGTATCTGTAATAGTCAGCGAGCCTGAGGTTTGTAACTGCGTTTCTTCGGTCACTGCGCCTGCAGAAGTCCCACCAATTACAGCCGTATCATTAGTCCCATTCACCGTAATGGTAATTTGATGCGGCGTACCATCTGCTGAGTTGACAGTAATTGTATCAGTCGCTGTCGCGCCTTTACTTAAGGCTTGAACTTGTGGATTCGTATTATCTAAATCGTAAGTCCAAGTGCCGTTATCAGTTAAATGTAAAGTGCCTAATGTGCCTGCAATATCAGTGTTGGAGAAGTGTGCTTCACCAGTATCTACGTCAGTGACAGTCAGTGTACCTGACGTCTGAAGTTGAGATTCTTCAGTCACTGCACCAGAGTTTGTACCGCCAATGATGGCCTTGTCGTTAGTGCCATTAACCGTAATAGTAATTTGATGTGGTGTGCCGTCAGCAGAATGAACAGTAATGGTATCGGTAGCGGTTGTTCCTTTACCTAACGCTTGAACGGTTGGGTTGGTGTTATCTAAGTCGTAAGTCCATGTCCCCGAATTAGTGAGGTGTAAGGTGCCTAAAGTCCCAGCAATATCGGTATTGGAGAAGTGTGCTTGACCGGCATCAACATCAGTCACAGTCAGTGAGCCAGAGGTTTGAAGTTGAGATTCTTCGGTGACCGCGCCAGCACTTGTTCCGCTTATCACGGCTTTGTCATTGGTACCATTAATAGTAATTTTGATCGTCGACGGTGTGCCATCAATAGACGATACAGTGAAGGTCTCTTCGACCTTATCGCCGACATTCAATTGGTTAAACGCGCTGTTGGCGGTGAATGTCCAATGCCCATTAGCATCAATAGTCAGGTCGCCGTTGGTGCCAGTAAGCGAATCGGGTGTGAAAGTGTTATCTGGATTATCTACGTCGGTACTGGTTAGCGTGCCTGAGGTAGTTACCGCTTTGTCGGTCTCACCGATGGCGACGGTCGCACTGCTGATAGTAGCTTTGTCATTGGTGCCATTAATCGTGACCTTGATGGTCGACGTTGTGCCATCAATAGACGATACAGTGAAGGTCTCTTCGACTTTATCGCCGACGTTTAGTTGATTAAACGCGCTGTTGGCGGTGAAGGTCCATTGGCCATTAGCACCAATGGTGAGGTTGCCGTTGGTGCCAGTAATGGAATCTGGAGTGAACGCATTATCCGGATTATCGACATCGGTGCTGGTTAATGTTCCTGAAGTCGTGACTGCTTTGTTGATTTCATAGATGGCAACGGTCGCACTGCTGACAGTAGCTTTGTCATTAGTGCCATTTACTGTGATAGTCACTTGGTGCGGTGTACCGTCAGCAGAATGAACGGTGATGGTGTCGGTAGCGGTTGCTCCTTTGCCCAACGCTTGAACGGCAGGGTTTTTATTATCAAGATCGTACGTCCAAGAACCAGTATCGGTCAGATGAAGCGTACCAAACGAGCCTGCAATATCGGTACTTCCTGTGGATGAAGTAGCGAAGTGCGCTTCACCGGTATCTACATCCGTTACCGCAAGTGTGCCCGAGGTCTGAAGTTGGGACTCTTCGGTTACCGCGCCGGCACTGGTTCCGCTTATCACGGCTTTATCATTGGTGCCGTTAACGGTAATTGCAATTTGATGAGGAGTGCCGTCGGCGGAGTGGATGGTTATGATGTCTGTTGTCGCAGAGCCTTGACCAAGAGCCTGTACTTTTGGGTTTTTATTATCTAGGTCGTAGCTCCAATCGCCATTGTCTTTAAGGTGTAAAGTACCCAGTGTCCCCTTGAGGTCGGAATTAGAAAAATGCGCCTCTTTTGAGTCGATATCGGTGATGTTGAGTTGGCCCGAAACCGTTAGATCTTTATCTTCAGTAACTTGGCTTGAGCCATTACTTGTCCCGATAGCGAAAAACGAACTTGGTGAATTTGCTGTACTACTCGTGATTACTGCATGGTCGTTGGTGCCATTGATCGTAACCATAACTTGATGCGCTGTACCATCGGCAGAGTGAACAGTGACGATGTCTGTCGCAGTTGAACCTTGGCCAAGCCTTTGAATTACTGGGTTATTGTTGTCTAAATTGTATGTCCACGCACCGTCTTTGGTGATGCTTAGCGTACCGAAATTGCTAGTTACTTGTGATGCCTGGAAATGATCTTCTCCAAGATCGGAGTCCGTGACCGAAAGCTGCCCTTGAACTTGTGTCGTTAAATCTTCAGTTAACGTGCCAGCATCCACACCTGTGATAACGGCGTTGTCGTCGTTCCCGCCAATCGTCATATCGATCGTTTGCGGTGTGCCATCTTTGGTGTGAATTGTGAAGCTTTCGTGCAATGAAGTGGCTGCGGTTAACGCTTGAACATTAGAGAGCGAGTTATCAACTTGATACTGCCAATGTCCATCAGCATCGATAGTTAATGAACCATATTTACCTGAGATAACTTCCGGTGTAACCGAACTTTCATTTTGGTCAGGGTCTATGACATCGATTTTGCCGTTCGCATGTAACAAGCCTTGTGAATCAATATTGTGATCTTCTGTTACGACACCTGTTAAGTCTCCAGAAATACTTGGCGTGTCTTGCTTACCTGTTACCGGTATCTGAACAATGATGCTCGAGCCATTAGATAGGTGTAACGCAAAATGGTCAGTACCTGGTTGGTGCTGATTTAACAGGATGTATTGAGGAGAATTTGGATTCAATACGAATGTGTATTGACCATTTGCATCAACATGAAGCTCTCCGTACGTACCTTTTATGACTTCTGGCATAAAGGTGACGGGTAAAGCGGGCGTCGTAGGCGCATTCGAATGAATCGGCTGACCGTTACTTCCTGAGGAGATAGTCGGCATCGATACCGAAGGAATGTAATGGACTTGCGGGTGAGAAAGCGTCGATAAATGATGAGAAGGAACCAAGTGAGAGCTCGAACCATGGGCGGCATGACTTGCACTTAAGGTTGAGTTTACGTCGTTGTCACTCGTCTGAGCTTCTTGGAGAGCAACCGTTGATGAGTCCGCCTTGCTATGGTCATCGGTGACATCTTTTTCGGTCACGTTATTTGCGATTACTTGATCTGCAGCGTCGCTGGAATTGTCTATACTCTCTGCAGCAGAGTGTTTAGCCAATGATGGCAAAATCATCATGAGTGACTGAAAAAGTGGGATATTCACTTTTAGATGTGAATGCAGTCTGCGCTTCTTTTTTTGTGTTGGTTTCTTTTGTTCTATCTCGTTACTTTTCTTATTTTTGATTTCTGTATTTTTCTTGTTTGTTTCGACGTTTTTTTTGTTAGCCATTTTTATCATCCGTGAATCGTGGTTGCACTGTCTTAAGTAAAATACACAGATAGAGGTTTCGCTAGCTAATTGGATAATTTTTAAAGAAAAAACTGCAAAGTCGAAGAATTATCTCATTTTGATGAAAGAGAGGATGAATACTTTTTCAACGGTCAGGCAAATATCGGCACAATGGCATTGACCTTACCCTAAGGGGAACGTTTATAGTTGCGTTGTAAATTCAAAGGTAAGCTATGACAAACACATTCCGAAAAACTTGGATTATTGTTTTCAGCATCATTGCGATGTTGATGTCTAGCTATGCCTCAAGCTCCTCAGCCTTGATGACTGAAGTAATGATGATGGAAATGGGGTCGAGCAAGTCGGCTTGTTACCACAGCGATACTTCGGTTAATGATTCAATGGCAGGGTGTCATGTGATGAGTGAAGAAGTACACCCTGAAGACTCTAACATGAGTGCTCATGCTTTGATGGCTCAATTCGATATGTCTTCAATGAGCGAAGACGGCAGTCCGATGATGGGTAACCATTGTTCGAGTGCCGATTGCTGTGCCTCAATGTGTTCTGCAAGTCCCTATCCAATTCAGGCTGTTCAAGCCGTTGATCAACTTTTCTTTTCATTAGCTCGTTTTCAATCGGTCACGATTGGCCAGAAAGTCGCACGCGCTCAATCTTTGCTACGCCCACCTTCCGCATAAATCTATATCTAAAAATACAGCTCTATCAGTTAGATAAACCTGATAAGCCATTCTTTTTTATGCGCTAATTAGCGCTAGATATGGACATTCATTGTGAATATGAAACCAACAACCTCTGTGTTTGTCATGAACACGAGCTTAGTGGTTGCTGCTGCCTTGCCTATGGCCTTGTTTTCAAGTGCTACGCTCGCGGCTACCACGGCGTCAGCTTCAAATGCTCAACACATTTCAGCACATGACCAAGCAAGCTCGACGCAGCAACTCAATACACTGATTGAGATTGCTTTAAGCGAAGATGGAAATCGCAAACAGTACTTTGCTCAGTCTCAAGCGATGCGAGAAACGGGCATTGCCAGCGCGACCTTAATGGACCCGAAATTGAAAGTTGGATTTGGCGGTTTGCCTGTCGATAGCTTTCAATTCGACGAAGACCCGATGACTAATATATCGGTAGGGCTGATGCAGCAGTTTGAGCGTGGCGATACGCTTAACCTCCAACAGAAAAAGGCAGGCCAACAGGCAGATGCTTTAGCTTTGCAGGTACAAGCAAGAGAATTGACGGTTGCAAATAGCATGACGCAGCTTTGGCTTGAGTTAGGTTATCAACAAAAGGCTGAGTCGGTGATACGTCAAAATCGTCGCTTGTTGGTTGAGCTTGAAAACTATGTACAAACCAATTACTCAATTGGTAAAAGTGAAGCGCAAGATCTGCTTAATGCTCAGCTTCAAGTGAGCAAGCTTGATGAGAAACTTCAGGCAAACCAGCAGGTTCAGCGCCGCTTAATCTCTCAGCTTTCTGAGTGGTTGGGATCTGATTGGTTAGGCTCTCAGGTTCTTGATTCTCAGGGCACACTGAATGCAACTAACCAAATTGATTGGTCGTTGCTGGAAAGCAAATTAGCGACCAATATCGATTCAACCAAGCACTATCAGCTACTGACTGACCATCCTTTGGTTAAGATCTCCGATGTCAGTATTTCCTCCAATCAAACTCAGGTTGAGTTAGCCGAGCAAGCTTATACCCCGCAGTTTGGGGTGGAAGTGATGTATGCACACCGTCAAGCCAATAACATGGCGGGTGAACCAGCTTCTGATCTGGTAAGTGCTTATCTGACTGTCGACATCCCGCTGTTTACAGGGAACCGACAAGATAAAAACTTATCGGCTGCTCAGTATCAAGTTGGTGCGGCCAAATCTCAAAAAGACACCTTACTTTCCCAAATGAACGCGCAAGTGAACGCATTGCTGGTGGACAGATCAAATCTGATCCAGCGATTAGATCGCTATCAAACGTCCTTGCTTCCTCAAACCGCAGCCCGAATCAGCGCGGTTGAGAGGGGCTATCAAAACAATACCGCCCAGTTTAACGATGTCATTTCAGCAACGACCGATGAGCTGGCGCTTAAGTTAGAGAAACAACGTTTGATCACCGATCTCAACATCGTTAACAGCAAACTGGCGGCGTTAGTCAGTGGCTTTGAATACCAAGTAAACCAACCACAACTCAGCTCAAGCGCAACTAAACACACAGCCAATCAATAAGGGAATAGACAATGAATACAGTAAAAGTAGCAACAATCGCTTTATTGGTCGGTGGTGCATTGGGTTTTGGTGTGAACCATTTTCTAATTAATCCAGCACATGACATGTCAGCAATGGCAACGAGTACAGGGGCAGATGTAAGTAAACAGGCCAAGGATGAACCTCTGTATTGGGTGGCTCCGATGGACCCAAATTATCAGCGAGACAAGCCGGGTCAGTCACCTATGGGGATGGATTTAATCCCTGTTTACGCGGATGACTCAAGTGGTGTTAAAGATGAGCCCGGTACCGTGTTCATTGATTCGTCGGTAGAAAATAATCTGGGTGTCAAAACAGCGAAAGTTAAGTTCGAAGCGCTATCTCCTCGGATTGAAACCGTGGGTTATGTGGCGTTCGATGAAAGTACACTGTGGCAAACCAACGTAAGAGCAGCTGGTTGGGTTGAGAAGCTCTACATCAACGCAGTGGGTGAGAAGGTAAACAAAGGTGATGTGCTTTTCACACTCTATTCTCCAGAGCTTGTTAAAGCACAAGAAGAGTTGATCAGTGCTTATAAAACGGGTCGTAAAGGTTTGATCAAGGGCTCGACTGAACGCTTAATTACTTTGGGTGTTGATAAGACTCAAATCCGCTCTATTACGCGCAAAGGCAAAGCCTCACAAACCATTGAAGTCAAAGCGCCAGCCGATGGTGTCATCGCAAGTTTGAATATCCGAGAAGGTGGTTATCTTTCACCTGCACAAGCGGTGATCAGTGCAGGTCCATTAGGTGAAGTATGGGTTGATGCTGAGGTGTTTGAGCGTCAAGCGCACTGGATCTCGTCAGGCAGCAATGCAGTGATGACGCTAGATGCCATTCCCGGCAAAGAGTGGTTGGGTAATGTCGATTACGTTTACCCAATCCTTGACCCAAAAACTCGAACCTTGCGCGTTCGTTTGAAGTTCTCCAATCCAAATGGCGAGCTTAAGCCAAATATGTTCGCCAATATTGCGTTGAAACCCATCAGTGATGAAGCCGTTCTTACTATCCCAAGATCTTCGGTGATTCACTCCGGTGGTATGACTCGAGTGGTAATGTCAGAAGGTTCTGGCAAGTATCGTTCTGCTCGTATTGAGGTTGGTCGTGAAGCTGGCGAAAAAATAGAGGTGCTTCAAGGGCTAGAGCAAGGCGAGAACATTGTCACTTCTGCGCACTTCATGTTGGATTCTGAATCGAGCCAATCTGCTGATCTGTCACGCTTCAATGGTGTTGAAGAAGAAGCTGAAACCGTATGGGCAAACGGTGAAATTTCCGATGTTATGCAAGGCAGTCGCATGGTGACGATTAACCATCAGCCAGTCCCTGAGTGGAATTGGAAAGCGGGTGAAATGAATTTCCAAGCCAGTGATGACCTTGATTTATCTGAGTTTGCCGAGGGTCAAACTATTCGGTTTCTAGTGGCGAAGCAGGGTTCTGATTATGTGCTCAAATCTTTAGAAGCGGGTGAGGGCGAACTATGATCAATGCAATCATTCGCTGGTCTATTAGCAACCGCTTCTTAGTGCTGGTTGCCACTGTAGCCATCGTATTTGGCGGCTTATACAGCGTTAAAAATACACCGGTCGATGCCATTCCTGATCTGTCTGATGTTCAGGTGATCATCAAAACCAGTTATCCGGGACAAGCGCCACAAGTGGTTGAGGATCAGGTGACTTATCCATTGACCACTGCCATGTTAGCTGTACCGGGTGCTGAAACGGTTCGTGGCTACTCGTTCTTTGGTGATTCCTATGTCTATATCATCTTCAATGACGATACTGATATGTACTGGGCACGTTCACGAGTGCTGGAGTACTTAAGCCAAGTTGCACCTAACTTGCCATCGAGTGCCAAGCCAACACTAGGACCCGATGCAACCGGTGTGGGCTGGGTTTACAGCTACGTGTTGCAAGATAAAACCGGTCAGCATGACTTAGCGGAACTTCGCAGTTTGCAAGATTGGTTCTTGAAGTATGAACTGCAAACCGTAGAAGGCGTGTCTGAAGTGGCGACCGTTGGCGGCATGGTGAAGCAGTATCAAGTACAGATTGATCCTGCCAAGTTACGTGCTTATGACCTAACACTTCAGCAAGTTAACAAGGCAATCCAAGATGGTAATCAAGAAACAGGAGCGTCTGTTGTTGAGATTGCGGAAGCCGAGCATATGGTTCGTACCACCGGTTACCTGACAAGCATCGAAGACATTCAATCTCTGCCGCTAAAAGTGACTGACAAAGGTACTCCGCTGTTACTGGGCGACATTGCTGACATTAACCTTGGCCCGCAAATGCGTCGTGGTATCTCTGAACTCAATGGTGAGGGTGAAGCGGTTGGCGGCGTTATTGTGATGCGCTTTGGTGAAAATGCCAGTGAAGTGATCGACTCGGTGAAATCCAAACTCGCTGAACTGCAAGCTGGCTTACCTGATGGTGTCGAGATTGTCGCGACTTATGACCGTTCTACTTTGATTGATTCAGCCGTTGAAAACCTATGGAAGAAGCTGGCTGAAGAGTTCATCATGGTCGCCGTGGTGTGTGCGCTGTTCTTGTTCCATATCCGCTCATCACTGGTTATCGCACTAAGCCTGCCCGTTGGTATCTTGGGTGCATTCATTGTGATGCATTGGCAGGGTATTAACGCCAATATCATGTCTCTTGGCGGTATAGCGATTGCGATTGGCGCCATGGTGGATGGTGCCATCGTGATGATCGAGAACGTTCATAAACACATTGAACGGACTCCGCTCACTGACAAAAACCGTTGGCAGGTGATTGGTAAGGCAGCAGAAGAAGTCGGCGCACCGCTGTTCTTCTCTCTGATTATCATTACCTTGAGTTTTGTGCCTGTGTTCGCGCTAGAAGGGCAAGAGGGCAAAATGTTCTCGCCACTTGCGTTTACCAAGACGTATGCGATGGCGGCAGCGGCGGGTTTGGCTATCACGCTTGTGCCTGTGCTAATGGGTTACTTCATTCGTGGCAACGTGCTACCTGAACACAAAAACCCAGTAAACCGCAGCCTAGTGGCGATGTACAAGCCGCTTCTAAATCTCAGCCTAAAATATCCAAAGGTGATGATTGTTATCGCACTTGGCTTAATGGCGTCTGCTTATTACCCAACCAGTAAGCTTGGTAGTGAATTCATCCCTCCTTTGGACGAAGGGGATTTGATGTACATGCCAACCACGTATCCGGGCATCTCAATAGGTAAGGCTCGTGAGTTGTTGCAACAAACCAACAAGCTCATCAAAACCATTCCAGAAGTCGAAATCACGTGGGGCAAAATTGGTCGAGCAGAGACAGCAACCGATCCTGCACCGTTAACCATGATTGAAACCGTGATTCAGCTTAAACCGCGAGATGAGTGGCGTGACGGTGTCACTACTGGGTCGCTACGAAAAGAGTTTGATGATCTGATTCAATTCCCCGGTTTGACCAACGCTTGGGTCATGCCAATCAAAACGCGTATCGACATGTTGGCGACGGGTCTTAAAACGCCAATTGGTATCAAAATCGCAGGCCCAGATCTGAGCGTGATTGAGGATATTGGCTCTCAACTTGAACCTATCTTGAATGGTGTCAGTGGCACGGCCTCTGTCTACGCTGAGCGTGTTGCGGGTGGTCGTTATGTGACGATAGACATCAAACGTCGTTCTGCTGCGCGATATGGCTTGAGCATTAAAGAAGTGCAACAGGTTATTTCGACTGCGGTTGGTGGCATGAACGTGGGCGAAACCGTTGAGGGGCTAGAGCGTTATCCAATCAATGTTCGTTATCCACAAAGCTATCGTGATTCTGTCGTTAAGTTGCAGAACCTGCCGTTAGTGACACCAAATGGAGCGCGAATTGCTTTGTCTGATGTCGCGGATATTCGCTATGAAGATGGGCCACCAATGATTAAGACGGAGAACGCGCGTCCTAATGGCTGGGTGTTCGTTGACATCGAAGGGCGCGACCTTGGTTCTTATGTGGCAGAGGCGCAAAAAGTCGTTACAGATCAAATCGTCTTACCTGCGGGTTATTCACTGGCGTGGTCTGGTCAATACGAATACATGGAGCGCGCCAAAGAACGTTTAAGTGTCGTTGTGCCAATCACCATCGCCATCATCATGTTGTTGCTCTACTTAAGCTTCCGCCGTGTCGGTGAGGTGATGATGATTATGCTGACATTGCCACTCGCAATGGTTGGTGGCCTATGGCTGATGCATGTCCTCAATTACAACTTCTCCATTGCGGTGGGTGTGGGCTTTATCGCCCTTGCCGGGGTAGCTGTTGAGATAGGTGTGATCATGTTGGTCTACCTAAACCAAGCATGGCACTACAAAAAATTGGATGCGGAGCAGAACCAGCAAGCACTTCAGAGTGAAGACTTAACGGATGCGATTCGTGAGGGAGCAGGACTGCGTGTTCGCCCTGTGATGATGACAGTACTTACCGTGATCATTGGCCTCATTCCAATTATGTATGGCGAGGGAACGGGCTCTGAAGTGATGCAGCGAATTGCTGCGCCGATGATAGGCGGAATGGCGTCTGCACTGTTGCTTACCCTACTGGTGTTGCCTGCAATCTTTAAGCTCTGGAAACAGCGTGAGATTACGCATAACCAAAACGAGACAAACAAATAACTTATTGATTATTAGCCCTTACTTGCCAAAAAAGAGTGAGTAAGGGCGCACCACATGAACATGTGAAACTAACAAAAAAACAGAATTAAGCTAAGGAACGATCATGAAAAAGACACTTATTGCGATTGCACTGATGTTAACTACTGCAACGGCTTTTGCTGAAATGGACCATTCGAATATGGACCACTCAAATATGGATCACTCGATGATGAAGAGTGGAGAGATGAATCATTCAAAAATGGATCACAGCATGATGAAGGATGGAAAGATGGACCATTCGAAGATGATGAATATGGAAGGCATGTCTGAAGTGGGTATGCCTGCGACAGGCGCAAAGCCGGATAAAGTGGTTCATGTTCTGCTAAGTGACGATATGAAAATTACATTTAAGAACAAGGTTGATATTGAGCCGAACGACGTGGTGCAGTTCGTTGTGATGAACACGGGCAAGATTGATCACGAATTCTCGATTGGTTCTGCCTCAGAGCAGCTAGAGCACCGTGAAATGATGAAAAATATGGGTAATCACGCTCATGACTCGGGTAGTACAGTTACAGTTACAGTTAAGCCGGGCAAAGCGAAGCAAATGCTTTGGCATTTCCACGGTGATAATAACGTAGAGTTCGCGTGCAATATTCCTGGTCACGCTGAAGCGGGTATGGTGAAGTCGTTAACGCTTTAGGCATTATCTAATAGAGCTAGAAATAGCGGCTAGAAAAGTACTAAAAACAGAAAGCTAAAAGATAAGTCTTAGTTCATCACGCTAGTTGAGACTTATCTTTCTTGGCCACTACTGTAATAGGATCGATGTTTCTAGTAGGTGGTGAGCTTCGCCACTGAGGTGTGGTAGCTCTGACATGATCTTCTTAAGCTTGTCGTCGATCGATTCCACTTCATTCAAAGAACGAAACGCAAGCACGGCCTGTTCTGGTTCGCTGCTCACATAACCTTTCAACGTATTAAGCTGAATTTTGTTCGCATTTTCGACTTTTGACAGTGCGACATTGATTGCTTCGATGTTTATTGTTAACTCATTGCTTTTAAACATTTTTAATTATTTTTGGTTGTTGCTAATGCGCGCACATTAACACAACTGTTTTTTCGGACATTGACCAAGATTATTAAATTGGAACAATTTTGAAAATCGTTAAAAGCTAGACTGCAATATGTGATGGGAAAGGTTTAAGAAATTCGAAGCGATTTAAGGAGTTAATAGCGCTAGCTGCTTAATTAAACATTGATAAACCCCCAGCTCTGCTGGGGTGACTCGCATAGGTTTG
>NZ_JBFSPI010000068.1:0-27226 GCF_041464685.1 Vibrio sp. 10N.237.312.B06 | reverse complement strand
TACAAGAGTATGGCTTGCGCTCGCTTTACTCTGCCGCGCAGCGGCTTCGTTCAACAAACGACTATGGCGTCAATGATTGATTTTTGGCTGTGTTTTCATCTCACATGGCGCCATCTCTGAGCATAGAGTTAAGGGGCACAACCATCTTTCGTACGCACGCTATTATTGCGACTTTCTTAGGCTTTCCGTCAGCCAAAAGTCGAGCATAACTCGCTTTGAATACGGGGTTACATTGCATGGCTGACATCATTGTCATATATAACACAGTGCGTACTTGCGCTCGAGCGCCTTGGATTTATCGTGATGAAATGGCGGTAGGATCAGAATTGAGAGGGGCGAGGAGAAATTCTACAGCCTCGTTATATGTTTTCTAACTAACAAGATCATATCAGGAGTTGAAATGACTACTTGTCCCCATTGCAATAAAATCTGTAACCCTATTAGGTTCATTTGGGTATCAAGATGGACACCATATATGTGCCCTCACTGTCAGGGGAAATCCCAATTTTCTGGTTATGGCAGTTCAATTCTTGGTGGTCTCTTCGGGTTGCTTGGTTACGCCTTGTATACTTTTTTATCCTCTACCTTTGATAACTCTTTGTACTTAAATTTGTGTATAACAATACTACCCCTGACTAGCGCTACATTATTGCTACAGTGGCTGTTCTTTAAACTAAAAACTGAGTAATAAACATATAACAAATATGGATTAAGGTGTTGCGCAGCCAACACTAAATCTCGAGTGTTGAACAAGCCCGAAGCCACTTTAGTAAGTAAATTGTACGATTGAACTTGAAGGGCGCACCGCTTTGAGTCTTTTCTCAAGGCGAGCGAGGCCAAGATAAGGTTGCGATAGCAATCTTATCAACCAGTTAGCTATTTTTCGTTTCTTTCGTCGTCACATCTCCTTTGATTTCGTCAATGCCATTATCCTTATTTTCGATGCCTTTCGGCTACATGGGTCGGTTCACTCCAACACACGCCATCTCATGCTCACAGCAAGGGCATATTCGTATTGCTTTGGTCCTTATCGGTGCCGTTAGCGGCGGCATCATATAGACCAAGTTCAATAACAGCAGTTGAATGCGGGCCCTTAAGGCGTGTGCTTGACCACGTAAAAATCCGTAGTCTCTTACTCGCTGCAACCCTTTGGGCAGCACGTGTTGAAAATGAGCAGCAAGAACTTGAGAGTAGGCAAAGTGCGCGTTCGCCATACATTGGTTTGGCTCCCTTTATAGCGGAAGGTGACTGTGTCGTCGGTTATATGGATGATGTCTTCATCAGGCAACACGCCACGATAGAGGTAGCGAGCCAAATAGCTCAACGCAGCCTGACCGTATCCCGCTGGTCGGTAATTGACCACTCATTGTTTGGGTATGTCACTCGGAAGCCACAACGTTGGGTGTTAATTAATGGTCTCCAGCACTCTTGCTCGGCATACTTGTTAAGCTGCCACGCCGAGTTTTACCTCCACTGGAGTTTTCTGTTGGAACGAGTCCAAGGCTCGTCATTAAGCGATAAGTCCAGTAACCGCATGGTCCTGTTTCATAGACAAAGTGCAGAGTGGCTTTTGGATACTTGGATTGCAGCTGTTTGGTCAATTTAATCAATGCGGACTTATTCGATTTAATACAGCCAAGGTGTTGTGGATTTGCCTCACGATGTTCTTATAACACAGCGATTTGAATAAATGACTTATGCATATCTAAGCCAATGAAAATTATGCTATCTTTATTCATGCTAGCCTCCAAAATTTAGTTGTTTGACACACTAATTATGGCTATGGTTTTAAGCTAACCCACGATATTGGAGGCTAACACCTTTCGTGGGGGTCATTATGTCTAGGCGACAAGGAGGGATCATGAACAAATTGGAAGGGACGTACCCCAATAGCTATGAAGATATTCTAGCTGCTACAAGTGAGATTGGATTTCCGCAGTTATCAGATGCTGAAACAGGTTCATTTTTAGCGACACTTTGCGCTAGTAAAATTAACGGCAATTTCCTAGAGCTTGGAACTGGTACTGGGCTTTGTACATTTTGGTTGTTAGAAGGGATGAGTGCTGGCTCTAAGCTAATTTCAGTAGACAATAATGAGCGGAATATTGGCTTGGCTCGTAAATTTTTAGAACATGATAGCCGAGTTGAAATCGTATTAAGTGAAGGCGAAGCTGTAATTGATGGAATAGAACCAGCTTCATTGGATTTGATATTTGCTGATACTTGGCCGGGTAAGTATCACTATTTAGAAGAAGCGTTAGGTTTACTAAAAGTTGGCGGCATTTATGTTGTCGATGATATGAATACGAGAAGTGAATGGTCGATAGAGCACAACACTAAAGTTGAAGACTTAATATCACACTTAACAACTCGTTCAGATTTAATAACTACGAAGCTGGATTGGTCTACAGGTTTGGTTATGTGTGTGAAAATCGCTTAACAATAGACTATGGCGTCAATGGCTATTTGGGCGCCATTTATGTTTTACATACCATCACTTTTTAGCTTCAAAGCTTAAGTTGTATAAGTCTTCTATTGCCACAAAGCCAGCAGAAAAACAAAAAGACCAATCCCCAGTGTTACTTTTAGAAGCAAGCCAAGAGGTGCTCCACCTTTTGGCGCTTTATTGCAACATCCCATCATTGATTCCTAATTTGTCGTTAATGTCATATCACCTTAAACCTTTCCCTTACGGTAAGGTCAATGCTTTATTAGTCATATAATCTGGAATCCGAAAAACAAAAAAGCGAACCGTTCGGTTCGCCTTTTGTTATGTTGTTCTGCTTAGCGCCGCTACGAATTAGTCTTCGTAGTTGTCGATGCTTGGGCAAGAACAGATTAGGTTACGGTCGCCGTATACGTTATCTACACGGTTAACAGTAGGCCAGTACTTCGAGTTCTTGGTTGCTTTCGATGGGAAGCAAGCCAGTTCGCGAGAGTAAGGGCGATCCCATTCTGCGCCTGAAAGGTCAACTTGTGTGTGCGGTGCGTTCACTAGAGGGTTGTTGTCTAGTGGCCATTCACCCGCTTTCACTGCTGCCATTTCGTGACGGATTGCGATCATCGCTTCACAGAAACGGTCTAGCTCTTCTAAATCTTCAGATTCAGTTGGCTCTACCATTAGTGTGCCAGCTACAGGGAAAGACATAGTAGGCGCGTGGAAACCGAAGTCCATTAAACGCTTAGCAATATCTTCTTCGCTGATACCTGTATCTTCCTTAAGTGGACGAATATCGATAATACATTCGTGCGCTACGCGGCCGTTAGTGCCACGGTAAAGAACAGGGTAGTGAGGACGTAGTTTTTCCATCACGTAGTTCGCGTTCAGAATCGCTACTTTCGTTGCGTCTGTTAGGCCAGGTTCGCCCATCATTGCGATGTAAGCCCAAGAGATAGGTAAGATTGAAGCACTACCTAAATCTGCCGCTGATACCGCGTAGTCAGAACCTTGTACACCGTTTTCGATGTGACCTGGTAGGAAAGGTGCTAGGTGCGATTTAACGCCGATAGGACCCATACCCGGACCGCCACCACCGTGTGGGATACAGAATGTTTTGTGTAGGTTCAAGTGAGATACGTCTGAACCGATGAAGCCAGGTGAAGTTAGACCTACTTGAGCGTTCATGTTCGCGCCGTCTAGGTAAACCTGACCGCCCGCTGCGTGTACTTGTTCACACACTTCTTTCACTTGCTCTTCGTATACGCCGTGCGTAGAAGGGTAAGTGATCATGATGCTTGATAGGTTGTCTTTGTGCTTCTCGATTTTCGCTGCTAGGTCTGCCATGTCGATGTTGCCATCTTCATCACACTTAACAACCACTACTTTCATTGAAACCATAGATGCTGTTGCAGGGTTAGTACCGTGCGCAGAGCTTGGAATCAGACAAACATTACGGTGAGCTTCACCGCGGCTTGCGTGGTAGCGTTGAATCGCGATTAGACCTGCGTATTCGCCAGATGCACCAGAGTTAGGCTGTAGTGAGAAATCGTCGTAACCGGTAATTTCACATAGCTTCTCTTTAAGATCTTTCGCTAGCGCTGTGTAGCCCGCTGCTTGCTCTAGAGGTGCGAATGGGTGAATTGAACCAAACTCAGGCCATGTTACTGGAATCATCTCAGCAGCAGCGTTCAGCTTCATCGTACAGCTGCCCAGTGGGATCATGCCGTGCGTTAGTGAGAAGTCTTTGTTCTCAAGCTGTTTTAGGTAACGCATCATTTGCGTTTCGCTGTGGTGCGTGTTGAATACTGGGTGAGTTAGGAACTCTGATTCACGACGGCAGTTTTCTGGAATTGCTGCAAACTCATTTGATGCAATGTCAGAAGATAGTGCTTGAACGTCTTCTTTCACGTCGAAGATTGCGAATAGTGCATTCACGTCGTCGATCGTTGTTGTTTCGTCTAAGCTGATACCGATTTTACCCTTAAGAAGGCGAAGGTTGATGTCTGCTGCTTGCGCTTTCGCGTACAGTGCATCTGTCTTCTCTTCAGAGTTGATCGTGATGGTATCAAAGAAGCTGTTGTTCGTTAGTTCGTAACCCGATTTAGTCAGGCCAGCCGCTAGGATAGCTGTCATGTGGTGTGTACGACGAGCAATAGTACGTAGGCCTTCTGCACCGTGGTAAACCGCGTAGAACGACGCCATGTTTGCTAAAAGTGCTTGAGCTGTACAGATGTTCGATGTCGCTTTCTCGCGGCGGATGTGTTGCTCACGAGTTTGCATTGCCATACGTAGCGCTTGGTTACCGTGAGTATCGATAGATACACCGATTACACGACCTGGCATTGTACGCTTATGTTTTTCACGAGTACCCATGAATGCAGCGTGTGGACCACCGTAACCCATAGGAACGCCGAAACGTTGCGCTGAACCGATGACTACGTCTGCGCCCATTTCGCCCGCAGGCTTAAGTAGAGCGGAAGCAAGTAGGTCAGTAGCCACTGTAACCAGTGTTTTGTTAGCTTGAGCTTTCGCAATGATGTCTGTTAGGTCACGAACTTCACCCGTTGTACTCGGGTATTGAAGAAGCGCACCAAATACGTTTTGCTCTGGAAGTGTTTCAAGAGCACCAACCATTACTTCAAAACCGATGTACTCAGCACGAGTTTTAACAACTTCTAGTGTTTGAGGGTGAACATCGTCAGCAACGAAGAATACTTTGCTCTTGCTTTTGCCAGCACGCTTACACAGAGTCATTGCTTCGCCAGCCGCTGTCGCTTCATCAAGAAGGGATGCGTTCGCGATTTCCATACCGGTTAGGTCCATTACCATTTGTTGGTAATTGAGTAGAGCTTCAAGACGACCTTGAGAAATCTCTGGTTGGTATGGTGTGTAAGCTGTGTACCAGCCGGGGTTCTCTAAAACGTTACGTAGAATAACGTTTGGAGTGAATGTGTTGTAGTAGCCTTGGCCAATGAAAGTACGTTTCACTTGGTTTAGGTTAGCGATCTCTTTAAGAGAGGTCAGCATGTCCATCTCGCTCAGTGGCGCAGCAAGTGTCATTGGTTTTTCAAGACGGATTTGTGCAGGAACCGTTTCGTCGATCAGTGCGTCTAGGCTAGTCGCGTTGATCGCTTCAAGCATTTTTTGCTGGTCTGCTTTATTAGGGCCGTTATGACGAGCAACAAACTCGTTTTGCGTACCCAAGTCTTTCAGTAATTGGCTTTGAAGTAATTCAGTCATGATATGTTCTACTTTCTCTCTGGAGCCGTGAGCTAGCCCCTAAAATTAAGCTGCTCCAAAGAGCAGCTTTATCGTAATGAGGTTACCTATTAGTCTTCTTCTACAGAGCTTAGGTATTCTTCCGCATCTTTAAGGTTGTTTAGTTCAGACGCATCAGACATCTTCACTTTAACAATCCAACCGCCTTCATAAGGTTCTTCGTTGATTAGCTCTGGGCTATCTTCTAATTCTTCGTTGATTTCTACAATTTCGCCAGAGATTGGTGCGTAGATATCAGAAGCTGCTTTCACTGATTCAACCAGAGAGAAGCTTTCGCCAGCTTCAATTTCGTCTTCAGTGTCTGGCAGGTCAACAAACACAACGTCACCTAGTAGCTCTTGAGCGTGCTCAGAAATACCAATAGTTACAGTACCGTCACCGTTGTCTTTTACCCACTCGTGGCTGTCTGCAAACTTTAGTGTATTGTCCATTGCTTATTCTCCAAAAATTTATGAGGTTTTAATTTAAATCTTAAAATTGGTTTAACGGTAAAGAGGGAAGCGCTTGCAAAGCTCTTTAACTTGCTTGCGAACACGTTGCTCAACTTCAGCATTGCCTTCAGGGCTTTCAACTAAGCCATCAAGTACATCGCCGATCCATTCACCGATAAGTTTGAATTCTTCAGTGCCAAAACCACGACTGGTTCCAGCTGGCGTGCCTAAACGGATACCAGAAGTAATCATAGGCTTCTCTGTATCGAATGGTATGCCATTTTTGTTACATGTGATCCCTGCACGCTCTAATGCTTCTTCAGTTACGTTACCTTTCAAGCCTTTAGGGCGAAGGTCAACCAACATTAGATGTGTGTCTGTACCGCCAGTCACAATGTCACAACCGCGAGTTTGCAACACTTCAGCAAGAACTTTTGCGTTGTCGATCACTGAATCAATATAAGTATTAAATTCAGGGCCAAGTGCTTCGCCAAACGCCACTGCTTTAGCCGCGATAACGTGCATTAGTGGGCCGCCTTGAAGGCCAGGGAACACTGCAGAGTTGATCTTTTTGTTGATGTCTTCGTGGTTCGTAAGAATCATGCCGCCGCGTGGGCCACGAAGTGTTTTGTGCGTTGTTGTGGTAACAACGTGTGCGTGTGGTAGTGGGCTAGGGTGAGCACCTGTCGCGATAAGACCCGCGATGTGTGCCATATCGACCATTAGGATAGCGCCAACTTCGTCAGCAATTTCGCGGAACTTAGCGAAATCAATAACGCGTGGGATAGCACTACCACCTGCAATAATCATTTTAGGTTGGCTTTCGACAGCTAATGCGCGAACTGCTTCGTAATCGATTTCAAGTGTGTCGCGGTCTACGCCATATTGAACTGCGTTGAACCACTTACCAGACATTGCAGGACGTGCACCGTGTGTGAGGTGACCACCAGCATCTAAAGACATACCAAGGATTGTGTCGCCGGGTTGAAGTAGGGCAAGTTTTACTGCACCGTTTGCTTGAGCGCCAGAGTGAGGCTGCACGTTTACGTACTCACATTTGAACAGCTGTTTAGCACGTTCAATTGCGATAGCTTCAACGGTATCTACGTGCTCACAACCACCGTAGTAGCGACGGCCTGGATAGCCTTCTGCGTATTTGTTGGTTAGGCAAGTGCCTTGAGCTTGCATTACTGCTTTAGAAACGATGTTCTCAGAAGCAATAAGTTCGATTTGTTCGTTTTGACGAGTGTTCTCTGCTTGGATTCCAGCAAATACGGCGTCGTCAGTGCCTGATAGGTTCGTAGAGAAAAAACTGTCTAAGCTGTGGTTTTGGTAAGCGTTCATTGTCGAGACCTTTCATTAAGCTAATGGTGATTGTTTTTATAGTCCATTAGGTCTTACGTTGATTTCTGCATCGGTATCGTTTGCGCTATATAGGTACAGACATACGTTGATTGCGTATTAAATATACTCTTACAGCGTCTAAGCGATCGTTGTAGGGTCAATGCAGCACGAATTGGTTCCCAAAAAATCGGGTAAAAAACAGCTCTTACAAATGTTAAATCTATCATTTGCGGCAAGCCGAAGTAGCATCTCTTCATCTAACAAGTCGATAACATAGCTCCGTTAAAATCAATTTTCAACAAAAATTTCCAATAGGAAACAGATTTTCTTGTTTTGCTACGGGGAGCACGCTTTATTTCTCTGTGTGCTCTTTAATCAACAAAGCGCTTTATGCAACAATGAAATTAATAGACAGGAAGTAAAAAATTAGTGAGGGACCTATGTCAGAAGACATTTATGATGAGTACCCATCTCTAACGTTGGCGAAGGAAACGTTAGACCAGAATATTGAACCACTTAGGCTTGGCCAGCGCATTAAAGACATCCGCGGTAAGCTTGGGATCACGCTAGAAGAAGCAAGCCAAAGAACAGGCTTGGCGCGTTCTACGCTCAGTAAAATAGAGAATGAACAGATCTCTCCGACCTTTCAAGCGATGCAGAAATTGGCTATGGGGTTGCAGATAAATATGCCGCAACTCTTTGAACCACCAAGAAAAAAAGTCGCTACAGGACGTCGTGATTTAACCAAAGTAGGCCAAGGTAAACCACACCCAACACCCACTTATGAACACGAATTGCTTGCCACAGAGCTCTCTAATAAGAAGATGATGCCGTTTAAGAGTCGAGTGAGAGCTCGTACTTTTGAAGAGTATAACGATTGGGTGCGCCACGATGGTGAAGAGTTCTTAATGATCATATCGGGTGATGTGATGTTCTACTCAGAATTCTACGAACCCGTGCCAATGAGTGAAGGCGATAGCATGTATTACGATGCGAATATGGGTCATATGCTGATTTCAACTAGTGCTGAAGATGCACTCATTCTGTGGGTGACTGCAAAATAACTGTAGGTCACAGCAAAATAACTGTAGGTCACAGCAAAATAAGCTAACAAGTTTTGAATTTCTTATAGTGGATGCAAACGTTTGCTTTTGTTTTGAACGTTAGCTAATAGACGCGATATTGATGCGAAAATCATCAATATCGCGTTTTTGTATGTACCGAACAATTGTTTTTAAATTGTTAAATGTCACATTTTGAGCTGTTTGACTATTGTTAAGGGTGTAAAACTGACGCAGGCTTGTTTATTATAGTGAACATGGTTTACTCATGTTGATTGAAGTTTACTGAAGTGAATTCTTAGAAAGTGAGTTGTATGGGTTCTGTACAGTTATTCATAATTTATAGAGCCAACGATATAAGCCTATATAAAGGACATCACTTTTTACTATCTACTGTTTCTAACGTTAACCAGTATCGTTAGAGGCGACTCTAAATAGAGATATAAGCGGCAGACTCGATTTTGGACAGCCTGCAACGCTTCATGGAGAATAAAATGACTCAAGAACACGCTAATCAAGACCTACTAACAACACCACTGCATGCACTTCACGTTGAAGAGGGTGCAAAGATGGTTCCTTTCGCTGGCTACGATATGCCAGTCCAGTACCCACTTGGTGTAAAGAAAGAGCATTTACATACTCGTGATGCTGCTGGTCTTTTTGATGTTTCTCACATGGGGCAACTTCGTCTACATGGTGTAAACGCAGCTGCTGTCTTAGAATCGTTGGTTCCTGTAGATATTATCGACCTTCCTTCTGGTAAACAGCGTTATGCGTTCTTTACTAACGAGCAGGGCGGCATTATGGATGACCTGATGGTTGCTAATTTAGGCGACCACCTATTTGTTGTTGTGAATGCAGCTTGTAAGACACAAGATATCGACCATCTAACGGCGCACCTTCCAGCTGACGTCGAAATGGAAGTGATTGATGACCGCGCTCTATTAGCCCTTCAAGGCCCTAAAGCGTCTGAAGTTCTTGCTCGTTTCCAACCTAGCGTTGCAGACATGTTGTTCATGGACGTTCAAAAAGTCGATATCGATGGCGTTGAATGCATCGTGAGCCGCAGTGGTTACACGGGGGAAGATGGCTACGAGATCTCTGTTCCTAACGATCACGCTGAAGCACTGGCACGCAAGCTAACATCAGAAGCGGAAGTTGAGTGGATTGGCCTTGGTGCTCGTGACTCACTTCGTCTTGAGTGTGGTCTATGTCTATATGGTCACGATCTAGATACAACGACAACGCCAGTAGAAGCCAGCCTTCTATGGGGCATTCAAAAAGTGCGTCGTACAGACGGTGAACGTGCAGGCGGTTTCCCTGGCGCTGATATCATCCTTGAGCAAATCGCAACCAAAGATGTTCAACGTAAGCGTGTTGGTCTTGTTGGTCAAACTAAAGCGCCAGTACGTGAAGGCGCTGAGCTGTTCGATGCTGAAGACAACAAGATTGGTGTTGTAACAAGCGGTACAGCGGGGCCTAATGCAGGCAAACCTGTTTCTATGGCATATGTACGCACTGATCTAGCAGTAATTGGCACTGAAGTATTCGCTGAAGTTCGTGGTAAGAAGCTACCAATGACAGTAGAAAAAATGCCATTCGTACCTCAACGTTACTACCGTGGCTAATCTCTTTTAAGAGCAACTATTAAGCTAAACAAAGCCTACTGTTTGATTCTCTGTATAGAGAAGTTCAATGGTAGGCTTTTTTGTTTAAGCCTGTCTCCCTTTTTATGAACGTATCTATTTTTATAAACGTATCTAATTTTAAGAGCGTATAACTTTCTATATCGCTACAAGCCCAGATACCTGAAAGTTCGTTTTTTAAAACGAGACATATGGCTATATCATTAAAATTGCTTACTATAATATTAGTGGTACGTGTTATGGTGACGATTCATCATTTTTGTAAATAAGTAGTAGGGGTTACAAGGAGTTATCTATGAATGTTAACCATACAATGAGTCCGGTTCGTAAAGCCGTTTTAGGGCTGTTAGCTCCATTGATTTACACATCAAGTGTTATGGCGACGGATAACTCGGTCGAAAGTGCTCCTAATGTCGGTGTTTCACCTTATATTATCAATGGTAGCCCCACAACAGATGCAGAACTAACTAATACTTATCCAACGTTTACTAGCCTGTACTTTCATGATGGTTCAAAATTTTCTAACTACTGTGGTGGAACCATTATAGATGCACAATTCGTGCTTACCGCTGCCCATTGTGTGTATGAAAGTTACGCGTGGATGCTTAATACTTGGGTTGTTCCAGGAATGGCAGATCAAACAAAATATAACAACGGTGGATACCAATCAGCACGAGTCGAAAAGATATATTATCCAAGTGACTATAGTAATAATCTTGATCCCATCAACGGGAAAGTATTACCAAACGATATTGCTATCTTGAAACTCAAAACAGCCTTAAATGTACGAGACTACTCTTCTTCAATTAACTCTACATTCGACAATGTCTATGCATTGAATCGTGGTCAAGATACGTTTAAGGCAGTTGGCCGAGGCTTGACGAGTCATATAACTGATGACCAAGGCAAAACTGTTTCTAGAACTGCTACCAATGTAGTAAATCAAGCGAATTTAACCTTCGATGCTACAAATAGCTGTAATTCAACAGACAAACAGCTTTGTTTTGATGGAGCGCAGTTCAATGGATACAAAAACTCGACCTGTAATGGTGATTCAGGCGGTCCTGTCTATTGGTGGGATGGGGTTAGCTATCAGCAAATAGGCATTACGAGTTACGGGCCAGCTACATGTGGAAGCCTTACTGAAAAATACACGTCTGTTTTTACGGAAGTTTATGATTATGCAGGATGGATAGATCGAGTTGTTTCAGGCACTGAAAACGCAACTTTTGAAGTTAGAAGTACACCGAGTTCTCGTGTTCTCGTACGAGTGAGCGATGGTGAAACCGTTGATTCATCTTCTGCTTTGTTAAATGAAACGTCAATGCCGAAGATAAGCCTATCGGGCGGGTCTAATTCAGGCACCAACTCAGGCTCTAGTAGCGGCGGTTCTTTGGGGTTCTTGTCGATATTCGCGCTTGGTTTACTTATTTTAAGAAGACAATCTATTTAAAGTTAAGTAGACGTTCATCAGCATGATTGAGGGCTATACCTCGACAGGTTGTTCATTTAAGCATTAATGAAAGAAGTCTTAGATTAAGTCGACGCTAAAAAGCATCAGCGTCGACTTGGTTATTTCGGTGTACTATCGCTTCAAACTTGTCGATATGCCTGCTTATTGATTTTCGCCTTCCTGCTATACCTTTCGACAATTTCATCCATTTGCTTTATGGCATCGTTGATATTTTGAATACCACCTTGTACAACACCTTTCTCGCTTTGGTTCAATGCAGAAAAGGCCTGTTTTAATTCTTTATCTTCCAGCATATTTCCGTGTAACAGCACTTCTTTGTAAGTCAGTAATCTCTGCTGTACCGCAACAATTTTATTACGGGTATCTTCTGATTCTAAAGCCTGTTGTATGCAAGGAAATGCCAATTTATAGAGATTCGCAATTTCCAATTTCACGCTATCATTATTCGCAATTTGCAATTTTTCTTATTTCCTAGCTCTTGATAATTCAAACTTATCTGCCCGTGAGTTAACGCCGTTGTAAGTATGAAAGTCCATGAAACGTAACGTTTTTATCGGCCGAATAATATGCCTTTAATCGCTTATGTAAACTGTTCTAAGTCAATATGGTCTGCTTCTTGCTGAAATTAGGTCATAACTGTCTATTCTGGAGGTGCTTATGTCACAAGAACCTATAGTCATTGCGCTGATTGAGCGTAGGAAGCTAGGCAATTGGTCTCAAGAAAAATTAGCGGCTAGCGCAGGGATGAGCTTGAAAACCTATCAACGAATTGAGCGGGGAGAGGCTGATATCAAAATGTCTCAGTATCGTTCGATCACGAGAACCTTGAAAGTTACGGACTTGGATGTCGTACTCGACGTTGTAGGAGCGTCTGAAGCAGCAGCGGAAGATGTAGCTGCTGCTAGTCGTTTGTTAACCAGTGAAGAGCGAATGCTGTTGATTAAACTGATTTTGTCGGTCAAAAAACAGAAGTAGCGTTTTGTTCTAATAGACACTTTCTAATCAATAGTATTGCGAATATGTAGCCTCAAAGAACCAGTCTTCGAATAAACAATGTCAGGTATCGTCTTTTGTCCAGCTAGTTAGAGCTAAAATGATTGTTTCATGGTGAGGTGCTCACTACGGACATGAAACAATTAGTCTACTCTTCCGCGAAGTTGTTTGGTGGTGCTTCTTTGCTTTTTACTTTCTAAACGTCTTTTTTGAGAGCCGCGTGTTGGCTTGGTTGCTCGTCTCACTTTTTGAACTTTTGTTGCTTCTAAGATCAGCTCTTTCAAACGTACCAAAGCATCGTCTCGGTTTTGCTCCTGAGTTCTGTACTGTTGAGCTTTAATGATAATCACACCATCTTTAGTGATACGACCATCTTTATGTGCCAGGAGTTTTTCTTTATAGAAATCGGGTAGGGTTGAGTGCTTTATGTCAAAACGTAAATGTATCGCACTCGATACTTTATTGACGTTTTGACCTCCGGCTCCTTGAGCTCTGATCGCGGTTAGCTGGAGTTCCCAGTCTTGAATTGAAACAGAGTTAGATATTTGTAACATAAACATCCATTTTGAACAGTAATATGGGGTCATGATACTGAATATTGGGTATGGTATCAGTAACTTTCTTAAAGAGTGGTAGTAGTGATGAAAATTGATTTAACGGCGTATGAAGGATTAATCTTTGATATGGACGGTACGTTGATCGATACAATGCCAGCACATGTGAAAGCATGGCAACAAACGGCGGAAGAGTTCGGCTTTTATTTCGAAGCGTCTTGGCTGCATAGCTTAGGTGGAATGCCGAGTTATAAGATCGCGGGTGAGGTAAATAGTAAGTACGGTTTATCGCTCGACCCACAAGCGGTTTCTACGTTTAAAATGGCTTCGTTTGCAGCTATTGAAGACAAAGGAGATATTATCCCTTGTACGTATTCTCTTTTGATAGACCATCTCGGTGACAAGAAGATTGCGGTTGGAACGGGCAGTCAACGCAAGAGCGCAGAACAACTGTTAGATAAAACGGATATCTTGAGTACGTTGGATATCTTAGTGACAGCGACAGATGTGAAGAATCATAAACCAAACCCTGATACTTTCTTAGCTGCTTGTTTTGGTATGGGTTTACAGCCAAAGCAGTGTGTTGTGTTTGAAGATACTCACCTTGGTAAGCAGGCAGCCCATGCTGCGAATATGGATTGCATTCTGGTAGTCGAAGGGAATACGCTTGAGTTCTACCCCGCACCGAGTTGATTGTTAAGTGAACGACTCTAGAGTGAAATGAACAAGTTAGCGGGGCGGTGGTGCGACTCAGGCTTCTGCTATGCAATTTCGCTCATTTCGCTATCAAGGAACAAACATACACTGTTTCTACCTACTGCTTTTGCTTCGTATAGTGCTAAATCGGCGCACTTATAATTGAGTGCAGGTTCACCTGTTAGGTTGGTTATTCCGCCACTTATTGTAACGACGTTGTCGAACTCGATACTGATCGCGATTCTCAGCCTATTAAGCACATAGTCGGCTTCTTGTGGTGTCGTGTGAGGCAAGATAACCCCAAACTCTTCTCCACCAATACGAGCCACGAAATCGGTATCTCGGCATTCACGTTGCAGTACCTGTGCTACGATTTGAATCGCTTTATCGCCATAATCATGTCCAAACCTATCGTTAATGCGTTTGAAATGGTCAATATCCAATATGGCTAAGCAAGACTGCTCGCGACTAGGGTAACGACTAACGCGAGAACACTCGTCACGAAGCTCCAGGTCGAACTTTCGTCTATTCCAACAGCCAGATAGTGCATCTTTTTCGCTAAGGTTTCTCAGTTTATTCTCGAGCTCTTTGCGTTTGCTGATATCAACAAATGATGCAACATAAAATTGAATCACATCTTTTGAGTCTTTGATGGTTTGTATTCGAAGAATTTCCGTGATGAAGGTGCCATCCTTTCGTCGGTTCACCACTTCGCCTTCCCACATCCCTGTCTCTTTAATGACGCTCCACATTTTAATGTAGAACTCTTCATTATATCGGCCAGCGTTAAACAATGAAGGCTGTTTACCTTTTACATCTTCTAACTCGTAGCCACTGACACGGGTGAACTCTTGGTTTACTTTTATGATTCGGTTATTTTTGTCTGTGATTAATAGGGCAGACATACCGTTCATTGCTGCTTTGGCGAGTTGGCTTTCGATACTGTTCTTTTTATGATTTCTGTTCCACAGTACGAAACCTGCAGAAATCATTGAAATCAATATCGAGAGTATGATTATCTGAACGACTATGGCGTGATTTTCTTGTTGAAACTGAGTGTTAAATTGATGTTCTTCAATATGAAGAACCATATAAATTGGTCCTTCAAACTGCTTAATCTTAGGGCTGATGTCAGAGTGAAAATACCAGTTTTTACCATCAAAATAGCTGGATGAGGTGCCGCTTTGAATATTCTGCCACAGGCCTGGGGCTAGTTTTGCATACGTCTTGTCTGAACGTGATTCAATCACATGCCCAAATGAATCCTCAGGGTCGGGACCCATGATGACATGACCAGTATTATTAAGGATGACCGGAACTGTCGCTGATGTACCTATCTGGTAATGTAAGCGATCATAGATCTCGCGCATATTTAGGTTAGCAATGAAATAGCCAATAATGTGCTCCCCTACAGTGACAGGCGTCATAATGCGAAGTGTCGGCGAAAAGGGGCGAACTAACTCTCCATTTTCAACTTCTAGATCAATGCCTGTAGCTTTAACTTCTCCAATCTCTAATTCTTGTAGCTTTTTGTAGTAATCACGAGAGGATTTGTTTTGTAACTCGTGGTCTGGAGTGACACTTGCGTGGCCATCTTTATAGTTGACGCGGAATACTTCATTAGCGTCTAGATCTAGGAAACGCAGTTGAGAGTAGTATTGTTGCCCGTGTGCCAATACAACCCACAGATCCTGCAGTGCTTGTTTGTTAGTAACTGAAGGCTCGGAAATGGAACGAAGTAGGGTCTGTGAGGCGGCAATAGAGGGAACCGCGTTTGATATTTGCTCAACAATAATAGCGAGTTGATGGAAGCTGTATTCGATTTGGTTTTGATTAGACTGTTTGATGTTTAGCGCATACTGGGCTTCAACCCGTTCAAATTCAGAGTTTATATAGAGAGCAGGGACTAATCCTAGGACAAACAAGGTACATAGAAATTGGCTGATCAGTTTTTTTATACTCGTATTCATCACTGTCCTCGAAAAATCAGCGCAATACTATATATTTTGTAGGCCTATTAATGTGATCTTGACCCAAAACTTATAATCAGATGTGCATATTATTTCGTTTTTAATGAAATTTATTGCACTTGGGGTGTTAATTGAGCAATTAGGTATCAGAAACGAGACCTGTCCGCAAATATAATGGGGAGCATAGTACGGACAGGTTATTCTAGATAAAGCGGATTTTTAGCCTATGTCTGGTCGTAATTAACTTAAGCCAACGATGTTTCCTTTGCTATCAATGTCCAACGACATAAAAGCCGGTTTATCCGGTAGGCCTGGCATGGTCATTACATTGCCGCACAGCGCGTAAATAAAGCCAGCACCAGCACACAGTTTTAGCTCCCTAACGGGTACGTCAAACTGAGATGGTGCACCTTTTACGTGTGCTTCTGTCGAGATCGATAGTGGTGTTTTTGCTAAACAAACCGATAGGTCGTTATAGCCATGCAGTTTGAATTCGGCCAGTTGTTTTTTAGCCAGTGGAGATAGCGAGATACTTGCTGCGCCATAGCCAACTTCAGCGACGGCCATCAGTTTTTCTTCTAGGCTTTGCTTTGAGTGATACAACGGCTTAAATTCACTCTGTTTTTGGCAAGCTTTTACTACGGCGTGAGCCAATTTAGTCGCCCCTTCGCCACCCTGACCAAATGCTTCGCTTACTTCAACACTAACGCTTGGGTCGAAGTCGGTGATCATCTGTTTCAAAGCATCGAGCTCTTGAGCTGAATCTTGTGGAAATCGATTGATCGCAACAACGGTAGGCACTTGGTATTGCTTAACGCTGTTGATGTGCCATTTAAGGTTCTCAAACCCTGCAATAAGCGCGTCTTGGTCATCATTAAAGATTGAATCTGGTAGCGGAGTTCCTGGTCTCAAATCGTATAAACCTGAGTTGGCTTTTAGACCACGTAATGTTGCGACAATAACAGCACAATCTGGATTTTTTTTCGATGCTTTCACTTTGATGTTACATGCTTTCTCAAAACCCATATCTGAGCCGAAGCCACCTTCCGTCACGACAAAGTCACTTAGCTTTAACGCAACCTTATCGGCAATAATAGAAGAGTTACCGTGTGCGATGTTAGCGAATGGCCCGGCGTGGATTAGGGTAGGAACCCCTTCAAGGGTTTGCATCAATGTTGGCTCTATGGAGTCTTTCATTGTGACTGTCATAGCACCTGCTACGTTGAAGTCATCTGCAGTTAATGGCAAGCCTTGGTTGTTGTATGCGAGTACCACTCGTCCGATACGCTTTCTTAAATCTTGGAGGTCATCAGTGAGAGCAAGAATAGCCATCAGCTCTGAAGCGGCTGAGATGTCAAAGCCATCCTCGCGCTCAAAGCCATTAATTGTTTTGTCTGCTTCGTTCTTGCCAACCGTGATCATACGCAGTGCGCGGTCATTGTGGTCAAGTACACGTCGCCACACGATTCTGCGTGGGTCGATATCCAGAGCTTTTAAGCCTGAGCGAGCCTCAAAGGCTTCTAACCCTTCACGTTGCTCATGATACAAACGAGCGTCAATAGCGGCAGATGCGAGGTTATGAGCGACTGTTACGGCATGAATGTCGCCAGTCAGGTGAAGGTTCAATTGCTCCATTGGGGCAACTTGTGAATAGCCACCGCCGGCTGCACCACCTTTTACACCAAATACCGGGCCCATTGAAGGTTGGCGAATGCAGGCCATAGCGGATTGGTTAATCTTTGCTAGACCTTGTGCTAGTCCGATAGTGGTGACGGTTTTGCCCTCACCAAGAGGCGTCGGTGTGATGGCCGTAACCACGACTAATTTACCATCTTGTTGGCTAGCGAGGCGTTCAAGTGATGTGAGAGACACTTTAGATTTGTATTGCCCTAATGGCTGATGTTCGTTGTGGTGCAGGCCAGCTTGCTTGGCAACTTCACTGATGTTTTTAAGGGGAGTAGAGCGACAAATATCAATATCAGACAGCATATTTGATCCTTATATCAGAACCGAAAGGTGGTACGTAAACGTTTGCGTGGCGATAGTACTGTATAAATTTGCCAAGTAAAGGCAAACCACATCAATTATGTGCTGGAAGATAACAGATCTAAAGAGTCATTGCGCGAGATCAAATCTTAAACGAGCAAAATATTCGATCTGATTACCTTCAGCTGCCGTTATATTGGTGTTGAATACAAAAAGGGCTGCATATAGCAGCCCTTCAAGGAATGGGTAATCCAACTTGGCGTTAACCTCTAAGAGTTAACTACCTAATAGAGTCGCTTAACGATCCCAGTATGTTTCTTCTAAGCTATCTTCGCGTTCAGGTAGTGCACGAGAAAGGCGAGGAGAGTGCTGAGTCAACACTTCATAGCTTACACGGTTTGAGTACTTACAAATTTGAGACAGAGAAGAATACGTTAGACACGAGTGCTCGTGCTTTTCTGAGTTTGGTACATTCACGTGGTGGTAGCTGTTTGCTGCCATGTCGTGTAAAAGTGCAGAAAGTGCACCATCACCAGCACCATTGGTGTTTTTAATTTCGCGCGGGCCACCAAGATAAGGGCCAATGTGAGAGTAGACTTTTACCGGATCTTGACAGTCTTGCTTACGCATAGCACGGCTGAACTCGAATTTATTGAACTCAGGAATGTTACCCGGTAATAATGGCAGAGTGGTTTCGCGTTTCGCAGGCTCGTCAGTGTAGCCAGCCATGTATAAACCGATAGGGCCTGCAGTACAGAGAACGAGGTCAACCCACTCAAGTGCTTTGTTAGCAGCTAGAAGCGGATCTTTTTCACCCGTTAACGCTTCACCTTCGTCTTCGTTCATCGCGACGATGGTTACGTTTTCTTTCAGATATTCTTGCCACCATTCCGCATTACCTTCGATCACGTACTTAGTACCAAGTGTTAGTACAACTGGCACATTGTGCGCTTTCGCGTATTCAATCGCTTTTTGTACCGCTTTTGGCATCGGATCTTCAGGTTTGCCGCGCATTAGGTATGACGACACAACCAATGCTGATGCTTTCTCGAACACTTTTTCAGGAACGCTTTCAGGAAGCAGTTGGTTCATGTGGCCTTCGTTGATTGCAAACGTACGTTCACCATCTTCAGAAATAAGCGTGTAGCAACGACCAATAGGACCATCAACCGTTTGAAGGTGATTTAGATTCATACGAGAAGAAGTGCGGCAAAGGTAACGATAACCAAATGAGCCAACTTCAATCTTCTTAGACATAACGCCGAGCAATACAGATTTACTGTCTGCAAGTACGGAATAGTTGTGCAGTGTGTTGCCGATAGTATCGCCAGGGTATTGATGCGTGATCAAACCGCGCTCAACTAACTCTTCGTACAGCGCATCTGCTTTACTCTCTTCCAATACCAGTGAGTGACCTTTACTCAGCTCATATTTTTCAAGGAACGCGTTATCAACACGGGCTTCGATATCAACAATCGTTTGACCAACACCGACAATTGTTGCGCGGTGAAGCTTAGGCGTTTGTTGCATTTGGTTGACCAACGGATCACGTGCGTGAGTTGGAAAGTAGTGTTTAGATTTACGCTGTCCAGGAAACTTCATATGAAAAATACAGTGAAAAAATTTTGCCGAATGATATCACATTTTGTTTCTGATTCTTTCATTTTTATTACATTTAGAATCACCTGTACGATGTCTGTACAGGTGACTCGTTTTACTTTTCGCTTGAGGGCATTTACGTGAGCCTATTCCGCTGGGAGGAGTGTTGCTGGATCAACGTAAGCCTCAGTACCCCATAGGGGAACGGTTGAAAGGCTATGCTGAAACTGCCTTCTGTTTCTTTGGTGGTGTATGACAAGTAAAGCAGCGATTGATTCTCTGCATCGTAGATACGACGAACCTTCATTGTTTTAAAGAAGATACTTTTTGATTGTTTGAACACCACTTCACCAGATTTGCTTTTGTCTATTTTAGCAATCATTTCTGATGTAATTTCACCGGTTTGACGACAAGAAATAGAGCTATCGCTTGGATCGGAAAGGCTAAGGTTTGCTTCGATTGAAGCGATATGACAAGTCACACCTGCGATTTTATCATCATCTAAAGAAGACATTTTGATATCCTTGGATACTTACCTTATTACACAACTATTTTTTATGGGGCTTATGGACACGCTTACCTAAATAAAGGTGTTACAAGTTTATTATATTTCCACAGTGTCATTTGAGAATGAGTAATCCAGTTTTCCTTTTCTTTTAAACTTAATAAACTCTTTCTTCTCGGTCGATTCAATAACTTTTACTTGAAATGGCGTTAAGTTGTTTTTGTATGAGAAATAATGTTCCTCGATGTGATTTTTGTATAATTTATTCAGTGTAATGCTCAACTCTTTTCCCTGAAATTAAAGGTGTTAACTTAGGACACATTTGCACATTTCTCGATTACTTACCAGTATTGTGTTAATATACAGTATGTTGATTTTTTCTGTTTGATTTAACAAGCGATGAGCAGTTGGGTTTAAAGGTGGTTGAGAAATTTACTGATAAGGTTAGATTTTCAGAGTGGTCAAACTCAAAAGTACCACAGGTAGCTGCTGGCGTTTATGCAATATGGGAAGGTGACAAACTTGTCTATTGTGGTATGTCAGGGCGAGAAATAGAAACAAAGCGTCATAAAAAGAAATATGGATTAGTGACACGTCTTAATAGCCATGCGTTAGGAAGATTAAGCGGTGATCAGTTCTGTGTTTATGTCGCAAACCAATTAGTCATTCCAAGTCTGAAAGAAACTGATTTTCCTAAGTTTGCTTCGGGCGAGTTGACCTTAGATATGCTTACGAAACAATACATCCATTCAAAACTTGAGTATCAATATGTCGTTGTTGATACGAGTAAAGAAGCATATGGTCTTGAAAATCAAGCGAGAATTGGCGATGTATTTGGTCAGAAGCCAATGCTCAACCCAATTCAAAGCTAGGTAAATTAATGAATTACTATAACGAAAATGCCAGTACATTTTTTGAAGGCACAATTGACGTAGATATGAGTTCTTTATGCTTAGAGTTCTTACCATATTTGAAAAGTGGCAGTCTAATTCTTGATGCTGGATGTGGTTCTGGTAGAGATAGCAAATATTTCTTATCGAAAGGTTTTGAAGTTCATGCCATAGATGCGAGTGATGAATTGGCTAAATTAGCGGAAGTGCAGATAGCACAAATAGTTGAAGTTACGACATTTAAAGACTTTACCACTGATAAAGCCTTTGATGCTATTTGGGCTTGTGCTTCTTTACTACATGTACCTTTTGAAGAGCTGTCAGTATCGATATCAAACTTAGAGCGATGTTTGATAACTGGTGGTTCATTTTATTGCTCTTTTAAATTGGGTAACGATGAAGTAGTGCGTGGTGGACGAAATTTTACCAACCTCAATGAAGAGCTATTAGAGCAAGTTCTGACCAACACTTCATTACGAATATCTAAAGCCTGGATTACTGGTGACGCTCGTAAAGGCCGAGAAGAAGACAACCAAAACAACAAAATCTTTGTTTGATAGCATCGTTATGCAAATGGATTGGTCTGTTTATGTTGAGAAAGTGCAGCAAGACAAAAATCATGCTATTGACCAGCGTTTGGAGTTACTAGAAGTGATCCAAGGTTACTTTCAGCAATATGAAAATTATGAATCTATGCCACTTGGTGCAAGAAAGACTATTGCTGGTTTACCTAATCTGACACATGAACATTGGGGCTGGTTCGGTAGCATGAAAGGAGCTGGGGTATATCACAGCAATATAAACAACAATAATCCGTTTATATCCGAAGCGTTAGACCATATTCCTCTTCATGGCGAGGTTACATTATTACAATTCAATCGCTATGTTGAGTCTTTCAAAAAAGCATTTCCTAACGGTAGAGATGGTACTGGCATAGCCAGTCGTTTGTTGGCGATGAAACGTCCTGACTTCTTTGTCTGCATTGATTCAAAAAACAATAAGGCAATGTGCTCTGACTTTGGTATCACAATGTCAAACATGACGTATGAACGCTATTGGACAGAGTTCATACGTCGAATTCATGATTCGGTATGGTATGAAAAAGAACAACCAAGAGATCAATTAGAAAATCAAATATGGAAAGGTCGAGTTGCTTTATTGGACTGTATTTTCTATGAAGAAGAGTAAATCTCGACTACTTATTTGTAATTAAGGATTATCCATTGGAAAAAGAAACACAAACGGCATTTGTTAACCGAGTTATGGGGTTAGATTTTTGCTCATAAAACTGTTAATTATGATATCACAAAGTGGGACGTGTCTCAGGGAACCAATTTCACATTAACATTTCTGTATTCAACAGATTTTAACCAAAATTTAGACAGTTGGGACGTTTCAAGTGGAAAATCGTTTTTAGGAACATTTACGGGAACCTCTTTTAATCAAGATATATCAAACTGGGATGTTTCAAATGGAATTGATTTTGAGAGTATGTTTGAAGAGAGTCCATTTAACCAAGACATAGGTAATTGGAACACTTCAAGCGGAAAAGTGTTTGATTAAATGTTCTACAAAGCAAGTAACTTTGATCAAGATTTAAGTGGTTGGGATACGACAAACGCAGAACGATGGCTTGGATTCAACGATAGTTCACCAATTTCAAATGCGAATATCCCGATAATATTTAGGTGAAATTTGTTTTAGGATGTAAGTAATTATTAAAAGGAGAGTTTAACCTCTCCTTTATGATATATAACTTACTCACATCGACTTATTTAACTGGGCCTAATACTCTGTTTAAATACTCGTCATCGTCACTTCCGTCAAGTCTTTTAGCTTCTTGAGCAAGTCTGTTAGAGTTTAATATCGTTCTCATATATACACCAAGAAGTAAATCTATATCACTATGTTTGTAATTACTAATGTTTTTCTGTGTAAATGTTCTAGGGTGTGCTTGTTTTAATTTTTTGAATGAATATGTCTTATCGTCTTTATTGTAAACATATTCAACTGCAGCTTTTGCATAATTAACATGAACAAAACTAATTTCACGTTTACCTCTTGTTGAATCTAAAATAATAGCGACTGGTTTATCTTCGTCATGCTTTAACTCCACTGTGCCATATTTGGCATTTTTAGTTGAAGAATCGTCAAGAAGAATTCGTTCATATTCATAATTAATAGAATCAGAGATCATTTTACGTAAATGCGATGTACTTATTTTATTGTAAGCTTTTAGTTTATTTTCATCAATATTTTCTTCAAATAAAGCTAACTTCGTGCCTATAGAATCTTCTTGTTCCTTAATCTTTTTCTCGTTATTTTCTTTGACACTTTTCAAGCCTCTTTCAGTAACACCTAATCGAGAACTGATTTCTTTTATCGCTGCTTTGTTTGCCTTTTTTTGAGTTTTTAGAATTTTTGAATAATCAACAGGTGTAACGTCTTGTTTTTTCATTTTCCATTCACCCATTTTAGGGTATTCAACAACAAGTGTATCGATCTGTTTGTCAACAAGAGATATAAACTCTGGATCATCTTTTAAATGTTTGATAATTTCCGAGTCGAATTTTTTAAAAAAGTTTGTTGTTACACAAAGTGTTGAGTTTACTTGTTTGTAATAAGCACTTTTAATTGGTTTATCTTCATTATAGACAAAGCCTTCACCTTTACATGTTTTTTCTTTCATTGAAGGTTTGCTTACACTTTTTAGATTAAATCTTTTTACTTCAAAATCATTGTCTGTAATGTATTTATTAACATGCTCGAAAACTTCTTTATTAACAGTTTCTGCTGCTGTTTCTGCGTCTTGAAGTATCTTTTCTGTTTTCATTTGTTCTTCAAGAACGATATTAGCTTCTGAATAATATGCTTCATTGTTAGCTAAAATTGTTTTTTCTTCTTCTCGAAGTTTTGCTAAATATTCAGTTTCTCTTTTTATTTCATTTTGTCTCATTTCGTTTACAATGGAATCAACATCTTTCAATTGATCTTTGTAAGAAGTAAAAGCCAATTGTAATGAAATTAGGCGGATGTTATCTTCACTGAAATAATGCTTATAAGTATGAAAATCAGGGAAATCTTCGTCTTTAGGGATTTCATCAAAGCTTGAAAATTTACTTCCTAGTGTTAAATCACGAAACCAAGGTTCTGTCTGTTTTCTAATTTTTTTAGCTGCTTCAATATCTTCAGCTTCAATATAAAATACAGTTCTTTCAACTTGGTCATTAGGCATAGCAAGAAGACCACCTTTTGATAATGTAATATCACCACCAAAGAATGCATTGGCAGAGAATGAAAAACTTGCTGCTATTGCTAAACTGATAACTTGTTTACTTGTATACATATAAATCCTTAAATTACTTCCATTTTAAGAGTGATATAATTAGACCAATCCCATTGAATATTAACATAAATTGTTGCAAATGTAATATTGGATCTATATCTATGGGCTATGCTCGAAAGTTTTTTGAATCGGTTATAATCATTGGTATCTAAATTTATTTTTATATTTATAAATATTGAATTAGTTTAGTGAACATAACTAACGATTAAGAAAACGAAAAGCTTTATGATTGTAATTCCGAAATTGAACATTACATTTTAACGCTTGCAGGTGGTTAAAAACTATTGAGTAAGTTAGTAGAAAATCCTATTGGCGATAAATGATAAATAATGGGAAGTATAAACCGCAGTTTATTGCGGTTTTTGAGTTTAATTTTCTTGTTTTAAATTTTCTTCACAGGCTGATGACACATAGCGGCTCCTATTATTTTCAAAATCTTCATTTACTTTGTAAGTTAAATTGAAGATCTTTTCTTTCCCACTTAAAGCTAATGGAACTTTACGCTTGAAAAATTCACCATCTTTTAAACTTAAACCACTAGATTCAAATATTTCTAATGTATATTCGTCTGGAATATCTCTTTCAAATGTTAAAACGAATTTTTTACCACCTCGCTTAAGTTTTTTTTTATTATATGGTTTTTCATAGAAAGTGATTGTCGTATCTTTTTCTTGCAAATCTATCATTCGTATTGCTTTCTTATTATTAAGATACATAGCAAGGTTAAAATATTTTGTAAATATAATATCCTCAAAAAGCACACGATCATAATCCTTCTCACTAGACAGTACTAAACCATTTAAACGAGAAGTCCCATGTTTTTCAGCATAGTAAAAATAATCTTTACATATAGTTTGATCCGCACCTTTTACTAAATATGATAGATCTTGTTCTTCTAACTTGTTGCCGTTAGCAAAGCAAGAGAAAAAAATCACTGAATAAATTAAAGAAGAATATTTTATTTTCATTTATATTAAGTCCTGTAAAAATTAAAGAGACAACATAGAAAATACAACGCTATCGGACTTGTTGCAATCAAATGTGTTTATTATGTGAAGTGTATAGTTGAATTGAAGATTCTAACCACCAATATTTTGTAATCAAGACAAATTTATGAGAATGGACTTTTTCGAATTAGCGAAAATGAATTTTTGCATTCGACTGGTTAGATTATAAACCTTGTAGTGGGGCTTATGCTTTTATAGATATTAATATGTAAACTTGTGTAAATGATAGTGTGGAATGAAATCTTTATACTACTCATTGATAATAAGCTCAATAGGTGAATTTGTGCTCTGAGCTAAAGATAATAGAACTAAAGGAGTCAAGTCGTCTTTTAAAGCTAACCAGAAACCAGATAAACGACACGTTTTTCAACTTTAAGGGAAGAAAAACTTGAATTGATAAATATCAACTTATATTATTGTTTTTAAATGAATCGTTACTTAAAAGAGATAAATCTATGGCTTTGGCTAATGAAAAATATGGTAAAGAAAGTCCTGAAATAATTAATGGTGAAAAAATTGATCCGTATGTGGATTTTTCTCAAGAAACCATTAAAGATATCAAAAACGCTGAACGTGGTGTTCAAAAAGGCTTCATTGCTGTTTTTTTTGGTTATTATGAAGGCTGTGATGCAGGAGAAATTGTTAAAACAATTGGGCGTACAATTGTTTTAATTGGTTTTTTTATTTTTGGTATAGATTCAGGTATATATTGGGCTTGTCTTCCTTTACCACTCATTATCTCTTTGGCTTTTTATCTAATGAGAGGTAACAATAAAGCGGCAAGAGCTTGGAATAAAACTTTAGACTATGTTCTTGACGATATTAAAAAAATGGAAGAAGCTGAAAAACTAGAAAATAAAAAACTAAGAGAAGAAGACCGAATTAGAGTTGCACAAGAAATAATGAAATCCACTGGAATGAATGGTAAATCCGAAGAAGAAGTTAAAAATATTGTTGAACATGCTCAATTACACGGTTTAGATTCTATTAATGAAAATACAAAAATAAAACCAATTGAAGATGTTGATTATGAAATTGACAAGAAAAAAATTGACGACAAAATTGCTGTTGTTGATGAAGAACTTACGATTCTTTATAAAGAAAGAGATAGAGTTTTTAATCTTACTACACTTAAAAATGAAAATGCATAGGACTCAAAATTGTGATTGATAAAAAATTAAATATTTTACTTTCTGTTATGTCTATCCTCGTTGTCAGCACTTTATTTCGCAATCTCTTGTCTTTTGACAGTGTAGGTGTTTCAGATAACGTTGTATTGACTGGAATGTTCCTTATTCTTTCTATAGGCGTGATTGTTGGATTAAAATTCATTATTATCGATGATCTTATTCCTAGAACTTTTGACTTTTTTAAGTTGATTACTGGCAATAAGGATGAAGATGCATATCGATGTTATTCAATGACTCTTAAAGAGTTTTTCTTTTATTTGATTGTTGTTACTGCATTTGTATTTAATTTAAAGCTAGGTGGTTCGGAATATGATATTGCTCCATTACTTCCATTTGATTTTTATGGGTTTCTATATAATCTTGGCTTACCAATGATGCTAACACATTTAGTTCTTATGATAGTTGGTTGTTTAAGTTTCTTTTATATTCTTTCTACACACTTCCAACGGTCAGAAGTATACGACTATAAAACAGAAGTACTTCACGAGATTAATGAAAGAATTAATCTTCTAGAAGATAGAAAAGAAAAATATACAGAGGAACTTTTTGATTTAAAAGGTTGACATAAATAACTAGCATTTTATATAAAAATTCCATTATTTTCTATATGAAACTTAAAATTAAAATCATTGATGATTAAAATAAAAAATACTTTAACTAACGAATCGTTATCACGGATAGAGTATCTTGTAAGCTTAATGAGGATTAAGCTTAAGAGATCCTTTCATTAATGTATTCTAGTAATATCATTCCCATTTACACTAGGGCGTGTTGATCTTTCGTGAGTGTTTTTTGAACAGCATGGTAAAGAGTTA
>NZ_JBFSPI010000067.1:0-27888 GCF_041464685.1 Vibrio sp. 10N.237.312.B06 | reverse complement strand
GGCTTGTTCAACACTTGGGATTTAGTGTTGGCTACGCAACACCTTAATCCTTATTAGTTATGTTTTTTTACTACCAGTAGGTTTCTTGAAGTGAAACTCATCATTAGTCTCGATCACAATAAGACGTGATTCTTTGTTATAACTACTAGCAGGTATATACGCAAGTCCAAACGCGAGCAAAGGCTGTTCATACTTTGTATAAACTGAAATAGCTTTATGATATTTCTGTCGCACGTTCCATATGTAGGCAAAACCACCCAAAAATAGAAAAGGTGATGCTCCGACCCCTAATGTACCAATGCTTTTATGAACTTCATTATTTCCTGATAAAGTAGCAATAATTACAAGAAAACCAAATATAATAACCAAGCCTCCTTTAAATTTTGCTGACTCATACTCTTTATACCTTTGATCAGAAATAGGTGTAAGTTCATTGAGTTTATCTATAGACCGAGTAATTTCATTCTCTTGAAACTTGCTAAACTTCATCGTAACCCCAAAAATATAACATTTTACTATCGTGCCAGCACGAATTGATGTATTCAGCATATCTCACCAAACATCTCTAACCAACTGAAAGTATGCATATAATTCAGTTTTAATCCAATTTATAGTTAAAAAACGAGCAAGCACATATTGCTTACGATTCAAAGCACGTTATCAATCAAAAACTTTCCTTTAGTTATCTATTACTCAATAGCTTAGAAATAGTTGAACAACATATTCGTGCGTAAGTGTGATTGAAGGTCAGTCTGTTGTGGATTAGAAAATTTAGCCACATTGTTGGAACTCTAGGCATGAGGAAAAGTAAGGCAAGTTGCAGGATTTGAAGCTGAGCTCAATCCTTCTCTGGCTCACTTTGGGGCAGAAATGTTTTAGCTCACCAGCCCCATATTGAACAATGTGAACGCGTAAATACAAGCAGTGAGATTGATAGCTTTACTGAGCGGCATTCCTTCACCATGGTTCGCATTGACATCAATGTGAATCATCACAGGCGTACCACCTTGAGGCTTGTCTTGAAATTAACGATACAATGACTTGGTCGACTCTCTGACGATTAAATCAATGGGTGGTAGTCGAGCTTCATGCCGCTCGCCAGATAACAAGTTCAAGATCGACTGAGCACACACTTCACCAATCTCTTCAATCGGCTGTCTCAGCGTCGTCAGGGCTGGCGTGAAATACTTAGACGTCGGCAAGTCATCAAAGCCAATCACAGACACATCTTCTGGCACTTTATAACCGTGGTCAGACAGCGCCTTAATCGCACCGTAAGCCGTTTGGTCATTAGCAGCAAACAAGGCGGAGAAGTGAACCTTAGATTCAATCAACTCGACCGTTTTCTCGTAGCCAGATTCACTACTGAAATCACCTTGTTTAACGAGTTTTGGCATCACTTTAATGCCCGCCTCTTGAAGTGCTTTCTTATAGCCTTCAAAACGATTTCCCGAATCAGGTTGACTTGAAAGCCCCTTAATATGAGCAATATTCACATGCCCTTGTTGCAGTAAATGTAAGGTTGCCATGTAGCCACCCAACACGTTATCAATGTTGATGGAGCGGACGTTATTCTCAACAAAATCGTAGCCAACCATCACGATAGGAATGTCTTGTGCATACTTGGCAATCTCTTCCTGAGTAATGCTTCCTGTCACTATGATCATGCCATCCACGTTACTTTTTGCGAGATACTCCAACGCGTGCATTTCTAACTTTTTCTGCCAATGCCCTGTCGCGATCACTAACGAATAGCCTTGAGCGATCAGAGTTTTCTCCATGTCGTTGAGAATACGACTGGTATAAGGGCTGTCAGGGTGTTGCACCAATACACCAATGGTGAGTGAACGTCGGTTGGTGTTTTCTTGCATTTGAAAATTAGGTTTGTAGCCCGTGTCTTTAATCGCTTGCTCAATATTTTGGCTTTTATCGTCAGACACATAAGTGGTTCGATTAAGGAAGCGAGACACGGTGCTGGGAGAAACACCAGCTAGCCTCGCTACATCGTATACTGTTGTTTTTTTTGTTTTAGTGCGCATCTCGATACCCTAATCAAGTGACATTCGGGGAGCTTTAAGCTCCCCATCAGTTTCAACCTGCATACCACTGCTTTAGCTGAAAATCGTGTCATTAAGTTAATACAAGTAGGCGAAGATCATCCCCGGTCTAAAGTAGCGACCAGCCGTGTATTTCAAGCCAGTACTCAGTAGCCATTTGTGCAAGCCAGCCAGCTTTTCTAGCGGGATTTCACCGCTCAACATTTTAACAAAATTATCAGTATCTTTCGTCAAGGTTGGGTTGATACGACCGTCAGACAGCACACAGTTTTGACATTTAAGTACACTTAGCCAGTTTTTCGCATCATTTTGCGACAATTTAAATGCTTCTATAAGATCTTTCTCATTGACAGACACAGAGCAATTGAACCCCTCTGGCGCTGCAAATGGAATTTTCGAATAGTCATAGAGTGCGGTATACACGGTATCCATCAATGTTTCTGCTTGCTGCGATTTACCCGCTAAGTTCAACGCTGTTGCGACACTAAACTGAACACCAATCCACACATCTTGTGCCTGAAATGCCTCATGTGGCGAACCATCGGCCAACGTCATATTCGCAACCCCAAGCTTAGGACTGTTGATTTCAAAGTTGTACTTATAAACATAGTCTAGTGCGCGTTGGATGTTCTCTTGCGGGAAAATACCGTCCAAGCCGATGAGCTTTAGGTAACTGTCGGCCAACAAGGCATCACCAAAACTGTTGTCAGAATCTGGCACTAAATCTAAGTATTCTTGAGTAAAGGCTTGTGGCGCAGTCTCACTCAGCAAGCATTTCTTAGAGACTCTTTGAGATACCTTACTGATGCTGATGGAAGTATCCGTTTCATTGAGATAGGTATTGAGCGTGTTCTTGTCAGCAATCGCATCGCCAGTCAATGAAAGTCCTAAGGTTTCCAGAGCTTGATAGCCCGCACCGATTAGATGCTTGGCCTGAACTGGCGTCACGAAGAAGTGGTAGTAACCCTCTTTGTCATCCCACAAGCTTTGCTCAACGGTTGCCAACGCCTTTTTAGAACGTGTTAAGTAACCGTTAGCTAGCTCGCTTTCACCCATCAATTGTGCAAGTTCACTCGCCGCTTGCAAGCCAGCAACCCAAAGACTCGCACAGTAAATTGAAATGCCATGAGAAGCTAGGTTATCAAAGGTATCGTCTGTGCCACGGGTTAGCGGTAAATCGTCACCTTCAGCGATCAAATTCGATAAGAAATCGATGCTTTCAGTTACTGCTTGCCAGCACTCTTTAACCACAGAGATATCTTGGGTGTTTTGGTAATGGCGGTACACCATCAGAATGTATTTCGGCGCTAAGTCCTTCCACTCTTTCACGTTGTGCCAGCTATAAGCATCGGGCTGGATGTCGAATGGGCTGCCTAAGTCGTGGATTACCGCACCTCGAATGGCACGCACACCTTGGTACTTGTCATCAATCAATTCGGCATTAGGCGTCGCTTCGTATTCCCAGTATCGGCGCTCGGTAAAGTCTTCCGCCAAAATGGCTTTCGAGAATTCTTTCATCACGCAGCCATCAAGCTCAGGCAGCAAATAAAGCAGCGAGAATGAGCCATAGAAGTACACATCCAGAGAGTTAAAGAATGGGTAGTCGACACACTCTTTCACCAAGAATTTATCTTCTTTATCCCATACCGTTGATTCCGCTAGGAAGGACAATGAGTTCATCGCCATCGTCGCATAGCGAAGTGCCGATTCAGGCTGCGAGATCTTGTTTTGAGCTTGCTCTAGGAAAGTTGTTTGTTGTGCGACGATCTGCTTCTCTATGGTTTCGAGCTTTGGCAACATGTCTTCTAACATAGGTAATGCAGGCTTTACTTGCGGGTAGAATTGCGTGTAAGCCTTATCTGAGTGCCAACCATTAAGCATGACTTTGCTGTGTGCCATCACCTGTGCAAAACGCAGATCAACAGACTCACCCGCTTCCAATTCAACCTGAACCACCACCAATGCGCTCAACGCTTCACGCCCTGTGTAAATGCCGGTTTGGAATTCCGCGTTGGTACGGCCTGTTTTCAGTGCGAACTCTGTTTGCTGAGCAGTCTTAGAGGTATAAAGCGTTGGTTTGACAGAAATCGAAACCTTACCAGATTCCGTCAAATGGTTATCCGCTTGAACACCAAACACCACTTCGCCTTCAATATCGCTCTGATAAGGCGATTGGCTAGACAGCTGAACACCCGTAAAGCTGTGACTTTCGCCTTTTAAGTTAACCACTTCATGCTGCTGAGCGATAGGGTTTTGAGATAAGGTACAAGCCGAATCTTGAATGCCATCGCGACCTTTTTGATAGGTTGAACCAATCAAGTTTTGTAGCGGTTGAGCAAGCGTAACAACTCGAGTTTGCGTTGAATTATTGGTTAATTCGAAGTGATTCCAGTGCATCGGTAATGAACAAAGGCGTTTGTTCTCTTTAACGATCGGAGATACTACCTTTCGCTTTATATTAATATCTTCGAAGCTGCTGTATTTATATTCAGCTAATGGATACAAAGCTTGATATTCTATATCCCTGCCATTAACACTATCTATATGATTATTATCACCCGCGGTAAGCGATAATAACTTCGTTGTATCATTTGTTAATAAACCATTAAAGAAATCTAAGGCGACATATAATTGACAAATTATTGAAGATGAATCTTCTTCAATCAATAATTGAGTCTTATTTGAAAATTCAACGTTCCACTTTGTAAAGTTAGCTTTATTTTCTTGGTAGAAGCGACCATTTTTTAATGCTGCTCGAATCAGGTTAATCGCATTCGATATGTTTTTGCTTTCGATCTTCTTGCCATCAAACAAGGCAGGATAAAAGTTTAGGTGAACACTCAGATCTTGCTCATCACTGACTTGCAGCGTATCGATGGTCGGTACATTCATCACTGAAGCATAAAAATCATTAAAATCAACAACTTGCTCTGAACAGTCGACAAATACCCCCGGAATAAAGCTGAAATTTGGTGTTTTCCCGTTTGGTGTGAGTGTAAATGTGTTACCAATTCCGCCGACTGCCATACCGGTATTTTCTGGCGTGGTCGAAATTGGCGTGTACCAAGGTTGAATAAATTCAACTGCATCACCTTTTTTACACAAGTGTTCTGAATTTCCTGAGTAGCTCGTATATGGAATTTTATTATTCATTTTAAAACCGCCATTGAATATTTTTTTCTTCTTGTTAATATCTTTTAAAAATGGAGACATCAACATGTTTAAAATTATAAATGAAAAATTTGGAAATATTGACTCTGTCACATTAATAAACCACCAACATGGTATAGAACTTCAAATAATCAATGGATTTGGTGCTGTTATTAATAAATATATCGTAAATAACAGTCCATTCTCTTTTATTTGTGGTTATCAGAATTATGATGAACTGATCAACCAACATCCGTTCTTTTCCCGCAGTGCTAAATTATTCCCTTTTCCAAACCGTTTAAACTTAGGTCGTTACAGTTTCGATAACCAAAACCATCAACTCCCAGCTAATTTCCCTTGGTCTGATCACGCCGTACATGGCCTGCTCTACAACCAACCTTTTTCAATCACAAACAGCGTAGCCACTGAAGAATCCGCCAGTGTGACGTTGCAGTATCAAACGTCGTCTTTGCATCCTGCTTTCCCGTTTGCTTTCAACCTTGAAGTCACCTTAACTATCGACATCACGGGTAGACTCTCTTCCTCAACGACCGTCTCTAATATCGGTGATTCAGCTTTCCCATTCGGTGATGCTTGGCACCCTTATTTTTCACTCGGTACTGAGCTAGCACAATGTGGACTCGCTATGTCGCCTTGCTCTGAGGTCATACACGAAAACGACCTACCCAATGGTGAAAAACACGCTTTTGATCGTTTGTCTTTGGACGATTCACTCACCAATCAAAGCCTAAACCACTGCTTTGAATTTGATTCCAAGACAACCAACCAACTTGCGTTTACGCGCTCAGATTCGTCTGCCGCTATTCGCTATCAACAAGATGAAAGCTATCCATTCGTTCAGCTGTACACGCCGACGAGCGAGCAAAGTATTGCAATAGAACCAATGACTTGCCCAGCTGATGCATTCAATAACCAGATTGGCTTATTGACGCTTAGTCCGAACCAATCTCAAACCTTTACCTGGCAATGCCAAGCTAGCTATCAACCAAAGTGATGCAACCAAAATAAAGCGTCACTAAAGAGAAACCAAAAAGCAATAAAGGGCGCATAAAGCGCCCTTCTCTTGTTAACCTAAAATCACCTCGATGGTGTGCTCACCCGATGTAAATACCGGTGCTTTGTTGCCTGAAATTAGGTCACCATTTACCTTCATTTCAACCACACCTTTACACACGTTATTCGGGTTAGTGACATGAATATGATAAGTCGCACCACGGAACTGACGACGAACTTTGAATTCAGGCCACTCAGCAGGAATACAAGGATCCACCAGCAAACCATCCACTTCAGGTCGAACACCCAGAATCCACTGCATACCCGCCACGTAAGTCCAAGATGAAGTACCTGAAAGCCATGCATTACGTCCTAAACCGAACTGTTTGTGCTCGTCACCCAGAATGTTTTGTGGGTAGCAGTATGGCTCAGATTCGAAGGTATCTATGTCGTCGTTCTTAGAAGCCGGGTTGATTTGACGGTAGTACTCGTAAGCACGCTCACCGTTGCCCATTTTCGCTTCTGCGATCATCACCCATGGGTTTGAATGCAAGAAGATACCGCCGTTCTCTTTCGCACCTGGTGGGTAAGTTGAAACACCGCCTAGCTGCGGATCAAAGCCGTTGTAACCAGGAGTTGAAAGCTTGATGCCATTGGTGGTGTTTAGTTTGTTGTAAACCGAATCTAGCGCTTGCGTTGCACGTTCTTGAGTCGCGAAACCAGAGATTACAGGCCAGCTTTGACCGTTGGTGTAGATCTGCCCTTGCTCGTTCTTGTGAGAACCAATCGGCAAACCCTGCTCATCAAAGTAACGAACAAACCATTCGCCATCCCAGCCGCACTCATTCACCGTACTCTGCATCTGTTGATACTGATCTTTAAACTTAGCCGTCAGTTGCGCTTCGCCACGCAGCTCACACAAGTCCAACATATCGAGCAGTGCTTTGCCGTACATGTTCGCCACCATCATCGACTCAGCACCCGTTGGCAGGTTCACCGTGTCATTCCAGTCAGCAAAACCTAACAACGGTAGGCCGTGCTCACCAGTATTGGTATAAGTAAATTCAATCGCGCGGCACAGGTGGTTCCAAACCGTTCCCGTTTCAACTGGGTTGCCCGCTTTGTCTTTTTGATAGAACGGGAGCTCTTTATTCAAGAAGTCTGCATTACCCGTTTCTTTCACATATTGCGTCACCGCGTAGATGATCCACAGGTGATCATCGCCGTAATAATCAGGGCGATCTTCCTCTTCACGTGAGTCACCCGCGTTCGCTTCCATCGTTGATGGGAAGAACTGATGCATCGCAGAACCGTTGGTGTTCTGAACAGAAAGCAGACGCTCAATGAACTCACGCGCCTCTTCTGGCATGTGAGTAATCACGCCCAAGGTATCTTGCGAAGAGTCACGGAAACCGATACCACGAGCACCATAGCCAAGCTGATACAGAGACAAGTAACGAGACCAGTTTTTGGTTGTGTGACACTGACGTGGGTTATGTACGTTCAACATCGAGTTCATCGCAGGATCTGGCGTTTCAACCTGAACCGCTTGCAGGTAACCATCCCAATGTTCAGCCAGTTCAGCGAAAGCTGAATCAACCACTTGATGGTCACGATATTTAGCCAGCAGAGGCAATGCTGCTTCTAGGCTCTGTTCTTGCGCGATTTGTACACTCGTACGTTCGGTCTGCTCTGGAGATAACCAACCTAGGCGCAGGTTAAGTGCACCAATGTTGTCGCCACGCAAACACTCGGTGTTGCCTAATTCATCATTGTTTAGTGCTTGTGGCGCTGCCCATGTACCGTAGCCCAAATTACCTAGGAACGATTGGCGATCACCATCAAAAGACGTCGCAGGGCGATCCGCTGTCATCAGGTTCACCGCGTAGTCACGCTTCATGAAAGCATACTGCTCAAGCACGGTATGACCCGACTCTTGCTGGTGTGCTTTTAGCGTCATGGTTTGTGGAACCCAGTCCGCATTGAGTAGCTGTTTAAGCGCATCGAAGTGTGTAAATTCGTACACAGGTACCACATCAACGTGCAGTGCTTTGTCTGAAATGTTGGTCACTTTGATGTCTTGTAGCAGTACTTGGTCAGCTTTTGGTACAAAGAAAGTAGCTTCACAACGCACACCAAAGGCTTCTGCAATGATGGTGGTGTAAGACAAACCGGTGTGGTTTTCAAACTTATCGAGCGGCTTCAGAGTGGGTGTGTAGAACGGTGAGAACACCTCTACATTGCCCGCTTCATCACGCACCTTAAGGTACATGGTCGAGCCTTTGAAGTCTGAGTTTGGCAGTTGAGCAATGTACTTAGTGATACGGTTGAGTGCAGGATCGCCCTTACACAACAACACGCCACCGTTGCTATCAACAATGCCACCGAAATCTAATGTGCCGACATAGTTACACCATTTGATCGGCGTACACGGTGTGGTTGCTACGTATTCTTTGCTTTTATCGTCAAAATATCCGAATTTCATCATCACTATCCCTAGCCCCTCCCAAATCAGGAGGAGCCAAAACAATTTGTCGTAAGTTGGTTGGTGTCAGCTCATGGCTGATTTAAATTGATTGGCTAGCTCGTAATTGACTAGCTCGCTAGCGAGTTCTCACTCAGAGCATCGAACAAGTGGAAAGCATCCAAATCCAAGTAAAGCGTCAGATCTTTTACATCCACTTCAGCCGCTTGGGTTTCAACCATCAACGGCTGACCGCCAATTTCTGTTTTCAGAAGAATGCTTGCGCCCAGTAATTCCTAGTCTTTGATTTTCACAGGGAATGGCAGCACGCGGTCGTGGTCAACTTGCTCGGCACGTAGGTGAATGTCTGTTGGACGAACACCAAAATGCAGCGCTAGGTTCTTAGACGCCAGAGACTTAAAGCGCTCAGGCAGTGGGATATGAACATCGCCAATTTCAACGAAGTACTCGCCTTCTTTTTCAATCAGTTTTGCTTCCAACATGTTCATTGACGGGTTACCAATGAATTGCGCGACAAACTTGTTTGCAGGACGCTGGAACACCTCGGTTGGTGTACCAACTTGAGCAACATAACCGTCTTTCAGGATCACGATGCGATCCGCCAGTGTCATCGCTTCGATCTGATCGTGGGTTACGTAGATCGTAGTGGTTTTAAGCTCGCGGTGTAGATGTTTGATCTCTTCACGCATTACGCCACGCAGTTTGGCATCGAGGTTAGATAACGGCTCATCAAACAAGAAGACCTTAGGTGTACGAACCATTGCGCGGCCCATTGCTACACGCTGACGCTGACCACCAGAAAGCTCTTTTGGCTTACGGTTCAGTAGCGGGTCAAGTTCTAGCATTTTCGCCGCTTTTAGCACTTCTACGTCGATTTCTGCTTTTGGCATGCCCTTCAGTTTTAGCGCAAAGGCGATGTTCTCGTACACCGTCATATGTGGGTACAGAGCGTAGCTTTGGAATACCATCGCCAAGTCACGGTCTTTCGCGTCGACTTTATTCATCAACTTGCCACCAACGACGATATCACCAGAACTGATGCTTTCAAGGCCAGCTAGCATGCGTAGCGTTGTCGATTTACCACAGCCAGATGGGCCAAGAAAAACCACGAACTCACCGTCTTCAACCGTAAAATCAAACTCTTTTACAACTTCAACATCACCGAATGATTTTTTGATGTTCTTAAATTCTACTTTAGCCATTATCTGTTCTCCTCAGCGCGCTCTAGCAGCATATTTCGGTACGCAATTGCGCTCTGTTTCAATGTTCTTTCTTGGGTGGTGTAGTCAACATGGACAATGCCGAAACGCTGGCAGTAGCCGAATGCCCACTCAAAGTTATCCATCAGGCTCCAAGCGAAGTAACCATCAACTTTCACACCGGCTTCAACCGCGTTGTGAACCGCTTCGATATGACCTTGGAAATAGCGAACACGTTGGTCATCCATCACTTGTCCGTTAACACGTTCATCGTTGCCCGCTGCGCCATTTTCTGTGATGTAGATAGGCGGCATGTTTTCGTAACGCGCATCCAGTCTGACCAATAAATCGGTTAAACCTTGTGGGTTAATCTCCCAGCCGATGTAAGTGTGTTCTGCGTCAGTCTGTTTTACTGATTCAATGTCGCCATTCTCATTGAAGCGAGCGACATTGCGTGTGTAGTAGTTGATGCCGATGTAATCGACCGGTGCGCTGATGATGTCTAAATCACCGTCAAGGATCATCGGCATGTTCATCGCTTGACGCTCAACCACTAACTGCGGGTACTCGCCTTTCAATACTGGGGCGATGAACCAGTGGTAGTTCTCGGCTTCGCAGTAATCTGCTGCCGCTTGGTCTTGTGGCGTCAGCGGGTAAGCTGGTGTCGCGTTGAATACCACACCATGCTTAGCATGAGGTGCATTGTTACGAAGGATCGGCATTGCCAAACCGTGTGCCAGCATTAGGTGGTGAGATGCTAGGTAGCCTTCTTTCTCACCTTTGATACCTGGCGCGTGTTCGCCCCAACGGTAGCCTAGGAACGCAGACACAAACGGTTCATTGAGCGTGGTGTACACGTCAATGTTATCGCCAAAGTACTTACTCACCACTTCTGCGTATTCTGCGAATTTGTAAGACGTTTCTCGGTTTAGCCAGCCGCCTTTATCTTCAAGGTATTGCGGAAGATCCCAGTGATACAACGTCACATATACCTTCATGCCACGAGCATGACACTCATCGATGATCTGACCGTAAAACTCTAGACCTTGCTGGTTCACGACACCGTCTTGTGGCAGGATGCGCGGCCATGCAATAGATAGACGGTAAGCATCAACGCCTAAGCCTTGAATCATCTCGATATCTTGTTGCCATAAATGGTAGTGATCACACGCCACATCACCATTGTCGCCGTTATCGACCTTGCCCGGCGTCTTACAGAAAGTGTCCCAGATAGACGGTGTACGACCGCCTTCTTCAACGCCGCCTTCAATTTGGTATGAAGATGTCGCGACACCGAATACAAATTCCTTACTGCGTAACTTTGAATCACTTGGAAGTTGATATTTATTCATTGTTATAACCCTTAAACCTAACCTTTGACTGCGCCGGACGTTAAACCACTGATCATCTGTTTCGATGCGAACAAGTAAGTAATCACGAGCGGTAAAATAGAAATTGTGGTACCTAGCATTACCGCGCCCCATGGCGTATTCGGAATACCTTGAACACTTCGAAGTGCTTGCGTAATAACATAGTTATCTGGGTTGTTTAGCACCACGAGAGGCTGCATGAACATGTTCCAGAAGAAAACGAACTGAACAATCGCAAGCGTTGCCAGTGCAGGCTTCATCAGTGGCAGTACCACGCTCCAGTACGTTCTGAACTCACCAGCACCATCCAATTTCGCTGCTTCAAGTAGCTCTTTTGGAATCGATGCAATCACGTGCTGACGCATCAAGAAGATACCAAATGGTGTGGTGGTGAACGGTAGCCATACCGCCATGTGGTTATCCAACAAGCCTAAGAATTTCACGATCATGAAGTAAGGGATCAAGCTAAGCACAGGCGGAATCGCCATTGAGCCAACCAGCATGCCGAACAACACGTTCTTACCGCGGAACTTAAACACAGCAAACGCGTAGCCACCCATGCTACAAAACAGCAGCGAGATAGTGGTGCCTAAGAAAGCCACGTAAATCGAGTTAAACATCGCTTTCCAAAACGGCATGATTTCAAGCAATTTAGCGTAGTTAATCGCCAGGCTATCGCCAATCGCAAAGCTAATGCCCGTGCCAAAAATTTCAGAACGGTCACGCGTTGATAGCAGTGCCGACCATACAAATGGAAAGACTGTAATTAGCGCTGAAACAACCAGTAAGATACCTAGCATGACCATCAAGATCTTAGTCAGAATGAACATGCTGCGTTCGCTTGGTATCAGTCCACTTAGTGGTGAGGTATTTGTCTTAATTGATGTCGACATCTTAATGTTCCCCTAAGCCTTTCTTACCGAAGAGTAAAAATTGAACCAATGTACAAGTCGCGATGAGTGCAAACAGAAGCCATGAAATCGCTGAGGCCGTGCCCATTTCTAGCCATTCCCAACCCACTTTGTAGAGGTACATAGAGATAGTTAAACCAGATTGGCCTGTACCACCTGTGCCACGCGTTAGTACGAACGGTTCTTCAAACATTTGCAGGTTACCGATGATGGTCATCGTAATTGCAAAGAAGATAAATGGACGAATCATTGGTAGTGAGATGTTCCAGAAGCGGCGGAAGGCATTGGCACCATCCATACGAGCAGCTTCTAAAATGTCTTTAGGAATCGTCATTAAACCCGTGGTGTAAAGGACGATGTTAAAACCGGTGTATTTCCAGAAAACCATGATCGCGATAGACGGCTTCACCATAGTGGCATCGTCTAACCAGCGGATGGGTTGAAAATCATTAACCCAAGCAAATGCCCAACCAAACAGCGTGCTATCAGCCAGAGCCATCAGCGTTTGGTTAATAATTCCTGAGTTAGGAGAGTACATGTTGAAGAAAATCAGTGACGCTGCGACCGTTGATGTGATGAACGGTAGAAAGTACGCCGATGTTAGCCAGTGACGCATACGGTCACCCATTGAAACCAACATGTAAGCCACTGGAATAGCGACTAAGTGCTGAGCCACGCCTGAAGTGATCGCTAGCCAAAGCGTGTTCTTCAATGAACGCCATAGCCATGGGTCCGTTAAAGCAATGTGATAGTTCTCAAAACCCACAAACTCCATCGCATCCATGCCTCTTACCGGGTTCCACTCGTGGAACGACAGGTAAACAGAGAACAACAGCGGGAAGATCCCAAATACAGAAAAAATGATCAGAAACGGCAGAAGAAATCCATACGGTGTAAGCGCTTTCAAATTTAGACGAGAAAAAAGGCTTTTGTCCGCAGGTTCTATCGTTGTGCTCGCTGTATGATTCATAGTAACGACCTCTTAAAAAGGAAGCGCGTTATCCACGCTTCCTCACTTACTTAAAGTAAAAACAAATTAAAGATTGCGCGTGCGACGCTTGATTAGACGCTCTGCCTCTTTAAGCGCAGTCTTGATGTCTTTACCTTCATCAAGTACTTCCATCAATGCGTTCTCTAAAATAATAGAACGTGCAACGTGGTCGCCTTGTGCTGGAGAGACGGGTTTGATGTTTTGCGCCACTTCAGCAAAAAGAAGACGGGCTTTTTGTCCGCCTAGGAATTCCATCTCTTCTTGGAAAAGCTCATCGTCATACGTGGTGATGTTCGCTGGGAAAGCAGCAATCGTTTCGAAGTGTTTAAGCTGTACTTCACGATCCGTCGTCATGTATTCAATAAGCGCCCAAGCTTCATCTGGGTTGTCTGATTGAGTTGGAATTGAAAGGAATGAACCACCCCAACTGCCGTAGATACCATCAGGTAGGTTTTCTACTGCCCACTTGCCTTTAGTTTCAGGTGCAATCCAGTTGTTTAGATGACCAAGAAGCCAAGCGCCAGAAAGTTGAGTTGCAAATGTGCCGTTGCGGAAGCCTTCGTACCATTCGTTAGACCAAGCTAGGATACGGCCGTCTAAACCTTTGTCGCGAATCTCTTTTGCTACTTCAAAAGCGTGAACAAAACGCTCTGATGTCACAACAGGGTTGCCATCTTTATCGAAGTACAGACCTTCACCTTCAGGAACCGTCGTGAAGATAATTGCTTGTGCTACGTCGGCTGCTGAAGCGATAAGTTGTACGTTTTGCTCTTTCAGTTTTTCACCAGCAGCGATGTATGAGTCCCAATCTTTGATTGCGTCTTCTACATTAATGCCTGCTTTTTCGAACACGTCAGTGCGGTAGTACATAACGCCAGGACCAAGGTCGACAGGGATGCCGTACATATCGCCATCAGCGCCTTTGCCCTGTGCCCATGCGTAAGGTGCGAATCGTTCTTCGTACTTATCTGCACCGTAGTTTTCAGACAAGTTAACTAGGCCACCAGAACCCACGAATGGACCAATTTTCTCAACGTCCACAACAATCACATCACCCGCACCAGAACCTGTTGCAAGGTTCGTTGTCAGTTTCGTGTGGTGGTCACCGTGGTTGTTCATAAGGTAATCAACTTTGATACCCGTTTCCTTTTCGAAATCAGGCAGTAATACCTTCAGGCTGCTATCGAAATCAGGGAAACCGTCGAAACGAATTTCTTTGTCTGCTGCATTTGCAGATGTTGTACCTAATCCTAAAGCAACCGCGCATGAAAGCGCTAAGGTCTTAAATTTCATGTTCTATCCTTAATATTTTTATAGGGTAACTGGTAAATCCGATACCGAGTTTCTAGTGACCAACGTCGGCAGCAATTTAAAGTTCACGTCATGTTTTATTTTCTTTAGCTTTTGCAGAGTGAGCTGCACAGCTTCAATGCTCATCTCTTCAATAGGGAAATTAATGGTGGTCAAACTAGGGGTCAGATAGCGCGCGAAGATGGTGTTATCGAAGCCCACCAATGAAACGTCTCTCGGTACAGAGAGCCCTTCTTCGTGTAACACTTCGAAAGCGCCAAATGCCATGTGATCATTCGAAGCAAATACTGCGGTGAAATGACACTTACGATTCATCAGCTTCTTCATAGCACTGATGCCCGTCTCTTCAGTAAAGCCCGCTTCCGAGACTAAGGCTTCATCGTATGGCACACCCGCTTCTTCCAAGGCCTTTCGATACCCCTGCAAACGCCCCCTAGCGTCTGCCTTATCTAAAGGCCCGGTAATACACGCGATATCTGTGTGTCCCTTTTGCAAAAGATATTGAGTAGCGAGTAGCCCCCCGACTTCGTTATCAATATCAATGCAACTCATCGCCATTTCTGGGATGAAGCGGTTAATTAAAACCACAGGGGTCCCCTGTTCTTCCAATTCAATTAAATAATCATCACTGAGCAATTGAGTATGAAGAATCAAAGCATCAACACGACGCCCCAACAGAAACTCCACAGACTCACGTTGCCCTTGCTCAGTATTCGAACCCGCTGTAACGACAGCGTGGTAACCAAAGCGGCGTAGGTTTTCCTCTATGCAATGCAAGATGCCTGAATAGAAAGAACCGCCCAGTTCTGGAACAACTACACCAACACTTCCGGTACGACTTGAAGCCAAAGCTTGAGCAATAGAGTTCGGGCGATAACCCAATTCTTTGATCGCTTTTTCAACCTTTAACTTCTTGTCATGACTGACTCTGCTAGTGCCATTAATAACCCTAGACACTGTCGCCTGAGACACACCTGCATGTTCTGATACGTGTTTAATTGTTGCCACTCGAACCTCGATACTTCATTAGCTTGTAACCGCTTACAAAACGATTATTAAAGAAAGGCGTCTTGGTTGAAGTGAGTGTCATCACACTAAAGTTGGAGGTAAAAAGGCCAGTTGTGGAAATCATGAAAGCGCTTACAGATTAACTTCACGCCATGAAACTGTTTCATGAAATCATGAATCCATCGTGAGTCAGTTTTGTTAAAAGCCTTAGTTCCGTGAAGGGGTTTCAACACACCTATTGGCGTATCAAATACGATGGGTATCGAGTATTTTCCACCATCTAGGCTATTGATATGCAAAGGCTACGACGTGAGTTAGCCATTACAATTACTAGGGATAAAGCAGGGTACGCGAGATAGATTAAAATAATATGAAACGAGGTATTGAAGATGTCATGGAGAGCAGAGGGAGAGGCAATCCAAAATGATACAACAGATATTCAAGACGAAAAAAAGGCACAAAGAATGTGCCCAAGAATGGAGTTAATTGAAACGTGCCCTAATTAATCTGCCTTTAGGGCTAAAATGGACAGTATTACTTACTCTTTAAAAGCATAGGTATTTCAACGTATGCTCTTAAAAAGCATGGATATTCGAAAGTATGGCTCTTTGAAAATATGCCTAATTCAAAGAGCTATTGTTTCTAGCTTGTGATTACCACCAAGCTTCAAACATTGCGCCGAACGACAATGTATCAACATTGGTTGTGTTCACAGTGTTGCCTTTAGTTTCTACATCACCCACGGTTGTGTAAAAGCGAAGCATTGGACGACTCCAAGGTAAGCCACCTAGAGAAACGTTTTGAGATAGAGTTACTTTCCACGCATTCTCTTCACCGTCGTCATCGTAATCAACCATGCCGTAGCCAGCTTCTAACCATGTAGAGTGAACATCATCCCATTGGTACTGTGGACGAACGATACCCGCGTATTCGGTGTTATCACGATCTAAGTCTGCACCAGAGTTGTCTTTGTACGACACTAAGTAACCAATGATGAATTTATCCGATGCTGCGTAGTTACCTTCTAAACTTGCGTAAAAAGTTTGGTAGTCACCTTTAAGTTCAAATACCGATGAATCTGCACCGTCACCGTATTTCACTATTAATCGGTTAGAATCGCCTAAGCCTAACGTAGCACCTACCAAGTAAGCCGTTTCATCACTGACTTTAGTACCAGCAGTCACCACTTTTTCAGTTAAACCTGTATCTTGATCGATTACGTACTCAGTAGAGCTTGCTGTATCCGCTTCATCAGAAGCAAAACCGTAGTTCGCGTAAAAATCCAGATTACCAATACCAGCGTCAATGCTGTGTAGTTTCGCAGTCACGGCGTATCGGCCGTTGTCATTCACTAGGCCGCCTTTTACTTGGCCTACAAAGCCCATATCTAGCTTCGCGCCGCCGAAATCTAAGTTGTTAAAGCCAGCACCTTGACCATCGTGTGTCATCCAGAAGTAATCGTTCAAACCTTGTTGCGGACGTTGATGGAAGTCACGACCAGCCCACATGTAAAGTTCTGGTTGGCTTTCAAATACATTGGTTACACCAGCGTACATTTTTTTCATGCTCAAGCCGCCATCGTCAGCCCAAGCATCTGCTTCCCAGTGGTCGGCCATGAATACGACGTCCCAAATCGCACCATTGTCAGCTTCGAAAAGCTTAGCTAGCTGAACCTCACCACCATTAGCTTCGTTACCCAAACGACCGACAGAACGACCTGTTGTACCGATATCTACGTAACGCTCATCACCGCTCTTGTAGTGAGCGCCGTAACGAGCATAACCAGAGAAGACGATGCCATCTGGCACCTTAGTTTCAGCCGTTAAAACCGCGGGTTGTTGATCGTTAACATAATCAATATCAACAACCTTAGATTCTAACTCTTGAATTCGTTTTTCTAGTGCTTCGATATTAGTATCAGCAGCAAAAGAAGAGAGTGAAGCAAGCGAAGCCGCCACTGCGACCGTTATTGGCAAAAGCTTAAATTTTTGCATTGTAATTCCCTATTATTTTTTTGAGTTTTCATCGAACAGGGAAATATTAAGCAATGAAAGCGTTGAAAAGTTGGTTGCTGTTCACACTGATAAACCAGCCTAAATACCATGAAACTTTTAGAGTTATCACCAGAAATGGTTATTTATTTATAATCAGATAGATAGACGTAAAAATCCGTAACAATACAGCTTGAAATCGCTTTCATTTCATCAGTAATGGCGGGGTCTATCACGGAAAAGAGTGTGGTGGAGCGAGGAAAATATGGTGAAATTTTGATTGGTTTTCGTAAATATGAAAAGCCTCAAAATCTAAGGCAGATTTTGAGGCTTTTTGGACTGAGTCAAATACCCAGTTATCTAAAATTAAGTATTTTTTAGATTGAATCTAGGGACTCTATTCCCATATTGAACAGGGTAAATGCGTAGATATCAGCAGTGAGATCGATCGCTTTACTCAACGGCATCCCAGCACCATGGCCCGCATTAACATCGATACGAATCATCACGGGCGCACCGCCTTCATGCTTATCTTGCAGCTCTGAGATGAACTTATAAGAGTGAGCCGGTACCACTCGGTCATCGTGATCAGCGGTCGTCACCAATGTCGCAGGATAGTCCGTGCCGCGCACCACATTATGAACCGGAGAATAACCAAGCAGATATTCGAACATCTCTTTATTTTGCGCGGATGTACCGTAGTCGTACGCCCAACCTTCGCCAGACGTGAATGTGTGGTAACGCAACATGTCCAACACCCCAACCGCAGGCAGAGCCACTTGGAACAGCTCTGGCCTTTGTGTCATACAAGCGCCTACCAGCAAGCCTCCGTTAGAACCGCCGCGAATCGCCAACTTATCGCTACTGGTATAGTTTTCTTCAATTAAGAACTCGGCAGCAGCAATGAAGTCGTCAAAGACATTCTGCTTTTTCTGCTGAGTTCCGGCTTTGTGCCACGCCTTACCATACTCACCACCGCCACGCAGGTTTGGCACCGCATATACGCCACCCAGTTCTAGCCAACTGCCAACAGTGCCCGAGAAAGAAGGCGTTAGGCTAACGTTAAAGCCACCATAGGCGTACAACATGGTTGGATTATTGCCATCTAACACTAATCCCTTCTTATAAGAGATAAGCATCGGAACCTTGGTGCCATCTTTCGAGGTATAGAAGACTTGTTTAGACTCAAATTGATCCGACTCAAACGGAGACTCAGAGCGTTGGTAGATTTCAGAATTGCCTGATTCGACATCGAAAGAGAAAATCGTTGGCGGCGTTACATAGTTGGTAAAGGTGTAATAAAGCTGAGTTTGCTCGTTTTTTCCACCTAAGCCACTGGCCGTTCCCAGCCCAGGCAAATGAATTTCACGAACTAGGTTACCTTGGTAATCCAACTGCTCAATCTTAGACACCACATCCACCATGTAGTGGGCAAACAAGTAGCCACCGCCCGTACTGATATCCAATGGCTGTGGCTTTTCAGGGATGATTTCGAGCCATTTCCCATCGCGAGTATCAAAGCTCACCACCTTGCCATTAGGCGCATCAAGATTGGTGTATAGAATGAAGGTCTCATCTTGGTTATCGATGAGATAAGTGTCGCTATCCACATGACCAATCAGCGTATTCAGCTTTTGTTCTGGTGAATTTAAATCGATATAGAACAGCCTGTTACCCGATGTCGACTCTCGCCCTAGAATGATCAAGTAACGGTCATCTTCGGTGGTATAGCCTGATACATAGCGGTGCTGCTCGGTGTTGTTCTCACCAAAAATCACCTTGTCGCTAGCTTGCTCTGTACCCAACTCATGGAAGTAAAGTTTGTGCTGTTCGGTACGTGCAGAAAGCTGGCTGCCGTCTGGCTTGTCGTAACTAGAGTAATAAAAGCCGCGATTACCCAACCAAGAAATACCGGTAAATTTAGCGTCTGTGATTTCCGTTTCGAGCTGCTGTTTAGTCTCGGTATCAATCACGAAGATCTTGCGCCAGTCACTGCCGCCCTCAGAAATGCTGTACGCCACTAGGCTGTAGTCTTTAGAAAACGACACCGAACCCAGTGATGTGGTGCCATCTTCCGAGAAGGTATTCGGATCTAGGAACACTTCAACCTGCAGGCCTTCTTTCTGACGATAAAGAATACTGTGATTCTGCAGACCATCATTCTTATAGAAATAGGTGTAATCACCTCGCACAAACGGCTGTGAGCTCTTTTTGTAGTCTTGTGCTTTCGCCAATCGCTCTCGCAGTTCTGCGCGATACGGGATTTGAGCGAGGTAATCAAACGTGACTGCATTTTGGCTCGCCACCCACTGCGCTGTTTCGTCACTTCTGTCGTCTACTAACCAGCGATATGGGTCTTCGATTATCTGACCAAAGTAGTCATCGCTGACGATCTGTTTGTTGGTGACTGGACATTGATACTCTTTTAAATAGCTCATCGTGATCCTTATTAAAAATAATGTGAAATCGTCAGATAACGCGTTCTGATGTGTTCAATCAATAACTTAATCTTGTTCGGTGGCTGGCGCGTAAAGGGGTACACAGCATAAATACCCAGTTTTTTACCGACCAAATCTGGAAAGATGTCCACCAGCTGGCCGTTACGAATGTCGTGATAAACCAGACAACGCGGTACGTACGCCACACCATGACCGCCCAAAGCGGCTTTTCTTAATGCCGTCGCGTTATCGGTAGAAAAAGAGCCAGAGACACGCACGATGTATTTGTCGTTGTCGGTACAGCCATCCTTACTGTGTAAGAACTGCCACTCGCTGGCGCCTGTCGTTTGATAAGCGTATTGCAAGCAATTGTGCTCGACCAAATCCTTGGGATGCATCGGCTTCCCGTTCTTAGCGATATAAGATGGCGAGGCACATACCACCCATTGTGAATCCAATATATGACGGGCAATTAAGCTTGAGTCTTCCAAGTAACCAGTTCGAATGACCAAGTCGAGACCATCCTCAACCAAATCAACAAATCGATTGTTAAGAGACATATCGACCGTTAAACCTGGATGCATATTACAAAACTCGGCAACAGCGTCTGCGAGAATCAAATCTCCGGAGATAGTAGGCACTGACATTTTGATATGACCACTGACATTTTCACCAAAGCCTGAAACTGCGTCCATAGCCTCTTGAGCCGCCTGCTTCACATTTTTGGCTCCGTGTAACATTGCCTTGCCCGCCTCGGTCAGGGTCAATTTACGCGTGGTTCGATATAATAGCTGCACGCCTATCTCTTCTTCCAAACGCGCAATTCTCTTACTAACTACCGAATTTGTAAGGTTATTTTGTTCCGCCACCTTACTAAAACTACCTAGCTCTACTACCTGTGAAAACAGGATCAAATCGTCTGCTCGCATTTGATTATGCCAATTTTGGAATTAATTATTTTCATTATTTCCCTATATCAATAAAAAATAAAGGGGTAAATTCACGCCAAATTAACAAAACAATTACAAAAACAGCTTTTGCAATCACATCGGTTACAAATAAAGCGACTCTAATTACAACAATTGAATCCATGAGATTCAGATACACCTACAAAACTAATGACGTGTTATTCACTTCAAACATGAACGTTTGAAAACAAGTACGAGGAAGTACCCATGAGTGAAACTCTACTAGCTTTATTGGCCTTTTCGCCAATAGTTGTTGCAGCGATTCTGCTGGTTGGCCTTAACTGGCCTGCAAAAAAAGCGATGCCCGTGGCATTTGCATTAACCGTTGCTATCGCCCTATTCGCATGGGATATGTCTAGCACTCGCGTGCTGGCTTCAGTATTCCAAGGCTTCGGCATTACCGTGTCGGTTCTCTGGATTGTGTTTGGCGCCATCTTCTTATTAAACACTTTGAAACACACCGGAGCTATCACCACCATCCGCAACGGATTTACTGACATATCAGCAGACCGTCGTGTACAAGCGATCATCATTGCTTGGTGTTTTGGTTCATTCATTGAAGGTGCGTCTGGCTTCGGCACACCTGCTGCAATCGCCGCTCCATTATTGGTTGCAATTGGCTTCCCAGCGTTAGCCGCGGTACTGATGGGCATGATGATTCAATCTACGCCGGTATCGTTTGGCGCGGTGGGTACACCTATCATCGTTGGCGTAAACAAAGGTTTGGATACGCACAACATCGGTGAAAGCCTGATTGCCAATGGTTCAACATGGGATGCTTACCTACAACAGATCACATCAAGTGTTGCAATCATCCATGCCTGCGTTGGTGTGATGATTCCTGTATTGATGGCGATGATGCTGACTCGCTTCTTCGGTAAGAACAAAAGCTGGACTGAAGGTCTTGATATCCTGCCATTCGCACTGTTCGCAGGTGCCGCTTTCACCATTCCTTACGCACTAACGGGTGTTTTCCTCGGTGCTGAGTTCCCATCACTGATTGGTGGTTTAGTTGGCCTTGCTATTGTTGTAACAGCAGCAAAACGTGGCTTCCTCGTTCCTAAATCAAAATGGGATTTTGAGAGCGAAGACAAGTGGCCAGCAGAATGGCTAGGTTCTTTGAAAATCGATCTAGATGACACTCATTCAAACAGTAAGCAAGGTCATAAGAAAATGAGCATGGCGATGGCATGGGCACCTTACGTGCTGCTCGCTGTCACTCTAGTTGCTAGCCGTGTGAGCCCTGAGTTCAAAGGCCTGCTTAAGAGCGTTAGCCTTTCTTTCAGCAACATCCTTGGCGAGACCGGTGTAAGCACAGCGATTCAACCTCTGTATCTACCAGGCGGCATCTTAGTCTTCGTCGCGCTGGTTGCGGTTCTAATGCAATCTCGCAGTGCAGCTCCACTGGCTAAAGCCTTTGGTGAGTCGAGCAACACTCTGATAGGCGCTGGCTTTGTGTTGGTGTTCACTATCCCAATGGTTCGTATCTTCATTAATTCTGGCGTGAACGGTGCCGATTTAGCAAGTATGCCAGTAACCACTGCAAACTTTGCAGCTGACCTAGTCGGCGGCGCATTCCCAGCGTTAAGTGCCACGGTGGGTGCGTTAGGTGCCTTCATTGCAGGTTCGAACACCGTTTCAAACATGATGTTCAGCCAGTTCCAATTCGAAGTAGCACAAACACTGTCGATCTCTAGTGCTGTGGTTGTTGCTCTGCAAGCCGTTGGTGCTGCAGCAGGTAACATGATTGCGATTCACAACGTGGTAGCCGCATCTGCGACCGTAGGCTTGTTAGGACGTGAAGGCGCAACACTACGTAAGACAATCATCCCAACGTTCTACTACTTGGTGATGACCGGAATCATCGGCCTAGTGGTTATCTACGGCTTCAAAATGACAGACGCACTTATGTAAACCATAAGTCGTTACAAAAGCACTTGGCGTTAATACACAATTCCCCGACTGCAACACCGTCTAATAAGACAGTTGATGAGTTTCGGAATGGATACTAAAACACATCAACACCCCCGGGTATTAACGCCATTTTATTAAGAACAACAAGCAGCCCAAGCCAAGCTCTCATAGAAGGGCAACATCCCAAGAATTTAGGACTGAAATTATGATCATATCCGCATCGACTGATTACCGCGCCGCAGCAAAAGCGAAATTACCACCGTTTCTTTTCCACTACATTGACGGTGGTTCTTACGGAGAACATACCCTACGCCGCAACACGGCCGATCTTGCAGAGATCGCGCTCAAGCAGCGTGTCCTCAATGACATGTCGGACCTAAATTTGGAAACCGAGTTGTTTGGCGAAAAGCTGGCGATGCCGATTGCATTAGCTCCAGTTGGCCTAACAGGCATGTACGCACGACGTGGTGAAGTACAAGCAGCAAAAGCCGCCGATAACAAAGGCATCCCTTTTACGATGTCGACCGTATCGGTATGCCCGATTGAAGAAGTCGCACCTAAGATTGAGCGCCCAATGTGGTTCCAACTTTACGTACTAAAAGATCGTGGCTTCATGAAGAACGTATTGGAACGTGCCAAAGCGGCAGGCGTGACGACACTGGTCTTCACGGTGGATATGCCAGTACCCGGCGCTCGCTACCGTGACATGCACTCAGGAATGAGTGGTCCAAATGCAGCAATTCGTCGTGTATTTCAATCTATGCGTCATCCTAGTTGGGCTGTTGATGTTGGCCTACTAGGCAAGCCACACGATCTTGGCAATATCTCTACTTACCGCGGTTCTCCAACCAAACTGGAAGACTACATCGGTTGGTTGGGTGACAACTTCGACCCGTCCATTTCATGGAAAGACCTAGAGTGGATCCGTGACTTCTGGGACGGCCCGATGGTCATCAAAGGCATTCTTGATGAAGAAGATGCAAAAGACGCCGTTAGATTTGGTGCAGACGGTATCGTAGTTTCAAACCACGGTGGTCGTCAGCTGGATGGTGTTCTATCAAGTGCTAAAGCACTGCCTGCGATTGCAGACGCGGTAAAAGGCGACACTAAGATTCTGGTCGACTCTGGCATTCGTACTGGCTTAGATGTAGTTCGCATGATGGCGATGGGCGCAGACTGCACCTTGCTTGGTCGCTCTTTCGTCTACGCGTTAGCAGCGCAGGGACAAGCAGGTGTTGAGAACCTACTCGACCTATATGACAAAGAGATGCGCGTTGCGATGACTCTAACTGGCGCCAAGACAATCAAAGACTTAACTCGCGAATCTCTGGTAGGGCTAGATTAAACCTCAACGATTTAGATTCGGATTCGGATTCGGATTCGGATTCATGCTTTGGTCTACTTAGACTGAAGTTCAATCGGTGTCACAGCAATTACACTGCCGTTGTGACACCGTTTAAGCACTGGAAAATAAAATAAAAAGCTAGGGCGTGTTGATCTTTCGAGCTGATTTTTGCAGCGAGTTGCTGGGTATTTATACAAGGCAGAGGCGTCGATGTGTAGCTAGCCTACATAAGAAGCCGATAACTTAGTAGAAATGGCCAGCAAACGCTGCCCGAAGGGTTCAGCTAAAAGCGTTTTACTCTTTGTTGAGGGGGATTTGCTTAGAGTAACTAGGCTACTTCCCCCTCGCCGCGATTAAAACGCTTTTATCTCGAACAAAATTTAATCACGAAAGGTCAACACGCCCTGAACAGTGCCAAATAAGAAGCACAAGGAAGCAAAGATGGAGACGACCACATCCCATGAGCGAGTAATAGAGGCACAAGCTTATCAGCAGCTTGAAGCGATACTGGCTCAAAAAATCGAATCAGAACGCATTGTCACTCAAGAGGCAAAGCGCTTGGCTTACGGCACCGATGCGAGTTTTTATCGCTTGGTGCCGAAAATGGTTCTAAGGCTCAAAAACTTAGACGAAGTGATATTCACCATTCAAAGTTGTCGCGAACTCGGTATTCATTTTACCTTTCGCGCCGCGGGCACTAGCCTGTCAGGGCAAGCCGTTTCAGACTCGGTACTCATCACACTGACCGACGACTGGCGTGGTCATGAAATTGTCGACAACGGCAATCAGATCATCCTGCAACCGGGTGTGATTGGTGCAGATGCCAACAAATACCTTGCCCCTTTCCAACGTAAAATCGGCCCAGATCCAGCTTCAATCAATACCTGTAAAATTGGTGGTATCGCGGCGAATAACGCCAGCGGCATGTGTTGTGGTACTGCGCAAAACTCGTATCGCACCGTTGAGAGCATGAAAATCGTATTGAGTGATGGCTCCCTGCTTGATACGGCAGATAACGCAAGTGTTGAAGCATTCAAGCTATCACATAAAGATCTGTTTGAAGGCATTGTCGAATTACATCAACAGACAGCTTCAAACCAAGAACTCGCAGACAGAATCCGCCACAAGTACCGCCTCAAAAACACCACCGGCTACGCGCTCAATGCTTTGGTCGATTACCACGACCCAATCGAGATCATCAAACACTTGATGATTGGCTCAGAAGGCACACTAGGCTTCATCGCTGAGATTACCTACAACACGGTTATCGAACACCCGAACAAAGCTTCGGCTCTGTTGGTGTTTGCCGACATCGAACAAGCCAGTAAAGCCGTTACTACGCTATCAAAAACACCCGTTGCTGCCGTTGAATTGATGGATGGCAGAGCGCTGCGTTCAGTGGCTGATAAGCCAGGTATGCCTGCATTCATGCCGAACTTGGATTTAGAAGCCGCAGCGATTTTGGTTGAATCACACGCCAGCTCCCAGCCGGACTTAGATTTACAATGTAAATCAATTTTGGACGCATTAGCTGATTACACGATTGTTGAATCAGTCCCTTTCACGTCCGATCCCAAGACTGTCGCAACCCTATGGGGCATTCGAAAAGGCATGTTCCCTGCGGTTGGGGCCGTTCGTGAAGTCGGTACAACCGTTATCATCGAAGACGTGGCTTTCCCTGTCGAAAACCTCGCTAACGGCATTCGAGAGCTGCAAGAGCTGTTCGATAAATACGACTACAGCGAAGCGATTATTTTCGGCCATGCCCTCGAAGGCAACCTGCATTTTGTGTTTACTCAAGGCTTTGATAGCCAAACAGAAATCGATCGCTACGGCGGTTTCATGGATGACGTTGCTGAACTGGTTGCGGTGAAATACCAAGGTTCTCTGAAAGCAGAGCATGGTACTGGTCGTAACATGGCGCCTTATGTGGAGCTAGAATGGGGCAAGGATGGCTACGCCTTGATGCAACAGATCAAAGCCTTGTTTGATCCAGAAAGACTGCTCAACCCCGGCGTTATTATTAACGACAATCCAAATTCACACATCACGAATTTGAAGCCAATGCCTGCTGCTGACGACCTTGTCGACCGCTGTATTGAATGTGGCTTCTGTGAGCCTGTTTGTCCGTCTCGTACCTTAACTCTATCGCCACGCCAACGTATCGTGCTGTACCGCGAGTTACAACGCCGCCGTGCTGCAGGTGAAGAGATAGAAGCAAGTGAGCTAGAGAAAACCTTCGAATACCAAGGTATCGATACCTGCGCCGCAACTGGCCTGTGTGCCGAACGTTGCCCAGTGGGAATCAACACCGGTGATTTGATTAAGAAGCTTCGTATTGCCAAGTACGAGAAATTTACACCAATCGCCAAATGGACAGCGGATCATTTCTCGACCACCACTAAACTGACTAAGGCCGGCCTCAAAACCAACCAAGTGGCGAGCAAAGTATTAGGCGCAAACACAGTCGGCAAGCTAACCAACGGCTTGCGCTCAATCACTAAAGGCGCGACACCGGTTTGGATGCCGGAGATGCCGCAATCCAATAGCCACTCGCTAACCTCATCACCAGTGACGGCAGAATCCTCAAGCAATCATAAGAAGGTGGTTTACCTGCCTTCGTGTGCGAGTCGAACTATGGGACAACAAAGCGATGCGGGCGATCAACGTCCTCTAACTGAAGTGACCATGTCTTTACTTAACAAAGCCGGATTTGAGGTTATTCTTCCGAAGAAGCTAGACGACCAATGTTGTGGCATGCCTTACGACAGCAAAGGGATGACCGATTTAGCCCAAGCTAAAGCACAACAACTCGAAGAAGTGTTGTGGCAAGCGAGTCGTCAGGGTGAATACCCAATATTAATGGATACCAGCCCATGTGCTAAACGCAGTATTGAACAGTTCACCAAACCGTTAGAGGTATTAGAGCCGACAGGGTTTGTGAATCAATACCTGCTTAAGCACCTGACACTTGAGCCGCTGCAAGAAACCGTGATGTTGCATGTGACTTGTAGCTCTCGTCGAATGGGTTTGGAAGGCGCGATGTTGAGCCTTGCTAAAGCCTGTACCGAAGAAGTCATCGTTCCTGAGCATATTCAATGCTGTGGTTGGGCGGGTGATAAAGGTTTTACCACTCCAGAGCTGAATGAGGCGGCGGTACACCCACTCAAAGAACAAGTACCAAGCAACTGCACTCGTGGATTCAGCAACAGCCGAACCTGTGAGATCGGTTTATCACATCACAGTGGCATTCCGTATCAATCCATCTTGTACTTGGTGGACGAAGTGGCGCAGTAGCTTCACTCTTAGTACAGAGCAATTTGATCTAACTTAAAACGAAAATGGCAGCCTAATCAGGCTGCCATTTCTTTATTCGATTTAAAACGTATTACCGAGCTAGATATTGCTGAGCTAACAGCTACTGAGCTAGGCGCATCAACTCTTCTGGCGAGTAATGTTCTGCTTCTGCGCCTTTGGCGATTAAGTCGATCACTTGGAATTCGCTCATGTCACCAAACTCTTTGGTTAAGTAATCACGAAACGCTTTCTCATTCGGCCATTTGCCTCGCACGATATAGCCCTCTTCTTTGTCAAAATCTTCTGTTTCAAAGAATGAAAAATCGGTCATACCGATATTGTGGCAATACAAAACGAGATACATAATTTTTCCTCAAAAATGGGGTTACTAGGGCGTGTTGATCTTTCGTGAGTGTTTTTTGAACAGCATGGTAAAGAG
>NZ_JBFSPI010000066.1:0-28248 GCF_041464685.1 Vibrio sp. 10N.237.312.B06 | reverse complement strand
TCTTTACCATGCTGTTCAAAAAACACTCACGAAAGATCAACACGCCCTAGTAGTAAACATGATTAGTAGTAAGAGTGCTCACCACGATCGTGTTCAGTTGCATCACGAACAGCTGTCAATTCACCTTCGAATTGTTGAAGAAGTTCTTTCTCGATGCCTTCTTTTAGCGTTACATCAACCATTGAACAACCGTTACAACCACCGCCGAATGCAACGATAGCAGCACCTTCTTCAGTGATCTCTACTAGGCTAACGTGACCGCCGTGGCCAGCAAGCTGTGGGTTCACTTGGGTTTGGATTGCATACTCAACACGCTCTATCAGAGTTGCGTCGTCTGATACTTTACGCATTTTAGCGTTTGGTGCTTTAAGCGTTAGTTGAGAGCCCATTTTGTCAGTCACGAAGTCAATCTCAGCTTCGTCTAGGAATGGTAGGCTTAACTCATCTACGTATGCAGAGAATGCTTCGAAAGACAGTTTTGTATCAGACGCTTCGATAGCATCTGTTGGGCAGTAAGAAACACCACACTCAGCGTTTTGTGTGCCTGGGTTTACCACGAACACACGAATGTTTGTACCTTCAGGCTGCTGTGACAGCAGATTGGCAAAGTGAGTTTGAGCTGTTTCTGTAATAGTAATATTTGACACGACGAATACCTGAGTAGATTTGTAGGTTATTAGCGCCATTCTACTCCTGTCAGACTTGTAATTCAGCCCTTTTTTGTTGGATTGCTGTACAAGTAGCGATTCACAGCTTCTATCCAGAGGGCTCAGGAGTGCGGCAGATGCAGTAAATATCAATCCTTTTCACACCTACTTCAAGTAGTAATTGGCATAATTGATACACAGTACTGCCGGTGGTTACAACATCATCAATTATCGCGACGTGAGAGGGGATATTTCCATGAAAGTCTTGTTTTCTAAGCGTAAAATCACTCTTTAGATTGTGTAATCGCGCGGATTTAGTTAGCCCTTGCTGAGAAGCTGTTGAGCGAATTCGACGGAACAGCACCTCATCTTTAACGCCAAGTTCTTGAGCTGTGTAATTAGCGAGCAGCTGACTTTGATTAAAGCCACGATGAATATATCGACGCCAATGCAGAGGGACACTGGTGATCATCGAAGCAGGATGTTCGATACGTGAAGCTAATAGCTTTGACAGATCGCGTGCAAACCAAAACTTATCGGCGTACTTCATTTGCTGAATGTAACGTGCTGTTGGAAAGGTGTAGTCCCCAACACAATAGAGACGATGCCAAGGTGGAGGCTGTGATAAACATTGCCCGCACTGCTCTACTGTGAGCAGCGTTTTTAAACCACATCGTTGGCAGCGAGGAACTGGATCAAAGAGTTTGAGACAATAATTACACCATCTAGGGTGAGTATCGCTGTGCGACTTATCTAGCTTACACAGGTCGCATTGAGGTGTGACCAGACGTGGTGTGTGTTTTTGTAGCCAATCGGATAACATAGCTCGTGATGCTTTTGGGTTATGGTGTTCCTTTTACTCACAATACTGAAAAGCGCGGATTATCGCTGATGGAAAAAGTAGGGAATATCGAGAATGAGTGACACGTTATATTGGCATGTTTCTGGGCAAGGGCCTGATTTAGTGTTGGTTCACGGCTGGGGAATGAACGGTGCGGTATGGCAACAAACCGTTGATGCGTTAGAAGCTGATTTTCGAGTGCATGTTGTTGACCTTCCTGGCTATGGACACAGTTCTCATTGCCACGCTCAAGATCTTGAAGAGATAGCTCAGCAATTGTTGGCCGAAGCTCCAAAGCAGGCTATTTGGGTCGGTTGGTCACTGGGTGGCTTGGTCGCAACACACATGGCTTTGCATCACTCAGATTACGTAAGCAAATTGGTGACTGTTGCCAGTTCTCCTAAATTCGCCGCTGCAAAAGAACCCGTGTTATGGCGAGGTATTCAGCCAAACGTATTAAGCGCATTTACCGAACAGCTGGTTGAAGATTTCCAAACCACTATCGAACGCTTTATGGCACTGCAAGCCATGGGCAGCCCTTCTGCAAGGCAAGATGTAAAACAACTCAAGCAAGCGGTACTGTCTCGTCCGCTTCCGAATCCTGATTCTTTATTGGCCGGCTTAAAGATGCTGTCTGATGTTGACTTGCGTGAACAACTGCCGGAGATTTCAGTGCCTATGCTGCGTTTATACGGGCGACTGGATGGATTGGTGCCAATCAAGGTAGCAAAAGATCTGGGTAGAGCGCTGCCTCATACCGAGCAATATATATTCACGCAGTCTTCACATGCGCCGTTTATGACAGAAGCCGATGCCTTTTGCAGTGAACTAGTTAGCTTCGCGCAAAAATAATCACTAAATTTATTGCCGGATTGGTCGATATATAACCTAATACCAATCACTGTAAGTGTTCAAAAATAGCGTAGGAAAAAGGCTTGAGAACAAGGCTGCTTTTTTTTGACAAGTAGTTTTGATAAGTAGTTATTCTACAATCAAAAGTTCTAACGCCGTTATCGAGCATTTTAACAAGCTAGGATGAGCAGTTATTTACTACGATTGGTATAACACCAAGGCATTGCATGATACTCAGACCTAACTCTCTCATGAGTTGATTGCGGTAAGTTGGGCTATGCCTGTTGTGCTGACTCAGTACGACAGCGTTATGGCAACAGTGATGGGCGATTCTTGAGGAGAGTTCGCGATGATTGTGTCACCTGCAACTGCAGTAAGTGTGCCACTAATCGCCCCGTCCGTTAATGTGCAAACAGAGCAAGTTGCGCGTGATAATAGAGTCCGAGAACCTGTTGCTCCCGCAGTAGCATTGGCGAGAACCAATGCAGAGCGTAAGGTAAAACCGGACGATAAACGAAGGCAGCAGTCGGCTTGGGATCCTTCAGACCATCCAGGTTATGAAATGGAGAACGAGTCAGAGGCCAATTCGGTTAGCCATGAAAAGCCACAAGATCCTTTTGACAGGCTGTTCAGCTTATTGGCTCTGAGAACATACAGTGCTGATCAAGGAAAGGGCTATACCATGCGTTTCCGCCTGCCAAAGCATGTTTTAGATGCGGCGATTCAGGAGGGACAGATGGAGAAACGACGTAAGGTCATAAAATATCATTATGGTCATGCTGTTGCGCCTCATGCTCCGTCAGAGATGTTAGTCGTATTATAGTTATACTCTTCATACTTGAAGCTGCAGCGTTGTTAACTGCGTAAGTTCACCCTAATCACATAGAACCTCTATGCTCATAGGGATGAACTTACTTGTTGCCTAGCTGCAACTCCAATTATTTTGAGTATAAGCACGAAGAATACAACCAAGCTTCGATGTCTTTTTTGAACACATAATAAAAAAACCTGCATACCCTAAGGGATGCAGGTTTTCTGTTTTAAGCATATCTGTTTTGCAGACGAGTTAACGGATTACTTTTTCGCTTTTGCAAAAGCAGCAGCGAATGCACCACCCATCGCCGCGTTTTGTTGTGGCTCCTCACGACGGCGTTGTCCACCTTGTGAGTTTTGATTTGGTCGGCTTTGCGTACGAGGCGCACTTGAACGTTGCGCTCGGTTGTCTTGGCCTGGTTCATCTTTCATACGCATGCTTAGTGCGATACGTTTACGCTGAACATCCACTTCCATCACCTTCACTTTCACGATATCACCCGCTTTCACCACTTCTCGTGGGTCAGAGACAAAGCGATCGGTCAGTGCTGAAATGTGTACCAAGCCGTCTTGGTGAACACCAATATCGACGAACGCACCGAAGTTAGCCACGTTTGAAACCACGCCTTCTAAGATCATACCGGGTTCTAAGTCAGACATGCTGTTTACGCCATCGGCGAACGTTGCCGTCTTGAACTCAGGACGAGGATCTCGCCCCGGTTTATCCAGCTCTTTGATGATGTCGGTTACTGTCGGTACACCAAAATTCTCATTAGTGTAATCAACCGCATGTAAGCCACGTAAGAAATCTGTGTTACCTACCAGAGATTTGATGTCTTTGTGGTTTTTCTCGGCGATGGTTTTCACCAATGGGTAAGCTTCTGGGTGAACCGATGATGCGTCTAGCGGGTTCTTACCATCCATGATACGTAGGAAGCCAGCACACTGTTCAAAGGCTTTGGGCCCTAAACGAGCGACTTTTTTCAAGGTAGTACGCGCTTCGAAACGACCATTCTCATCACGGAAGTCGACGATGTTTTGAGCGATGGTGCTAGAAAGACCAGCGACACGAGTCAGAAGCGCGGCAGAAGCGGTATTCACATCAACACCAACGGCGTTTACACAGTCTTCGACAATCGCATCTAGGCGCTTAGCAAGCATGGTTTGGCTAACGTCGTGTTGGTATTGGCCCACACCGATCGATTTAGGGTCTATCTTCACAAGCTCTGCTAGTGGGTCTTGTAGACGACGCGCAATAGACACCGCACCACGAATCGAGACATCCATGTTCGGGAACTCTTTTGCCGCTAGCTCAGAAGCAGAGTAAACCGATGCGCCGGCTTCGCTGACAATGATTTTCTGTGCTGTTAGGTTGCCACGCTTAATCACATCAGCAACAAAGCTGTCGGTTTCGCGTGAAGCGGTACCATTACCAATCGCAATCAAGTCAACATTGTATTGACGAACCATCTGCTCAACAACGTGTGCAGATTTGTCGTATTGCTTTTGAGGTGGGTGAGGGTAAATGGTCTCTGTTGCCAGAACCTTACCGGTTGAATCCACCACGGCGATTTTCGAACCAGTACGTAAACCCGGATCCAAACCTAGGGTTGCACGAGGGCCAGCAGGCGCCGCCATTAGCAAGTCTTTAAGGTTGGTTGCGAACACTTCAATCGCTTCGATTTCACCGCGTTCTTTCATCGCGCCCATCAACTCAGTTTCCATGTGCATAGAAACCTTGATACGCCATGCCCAACTAATCACTTGCTTACGCCATGCATCTGCAGGAGCGCTGCTCAGGGTAATACCATAGTGATCAGAGATGATGTTTTCGCAGTATGAACCACGGACGCCTTCTTCTTGTTCTGGGTCTGCATTCATTGCCAACGTTAGGAAGCCTTCATTACGGCCACGCAACATGGCAAGCGCACGGTGAGAAGGGACTTTATTGAGTGTTTCGTTGTGTTCAAAATAGTCTTTGAACTTCTCGCCAGCTTGCTCTTTGCCTGCCACGACACGTGAAACGAGCTCAGAGTTACGTGTTAGATGTTGGCGAATCTTTTCAAGTAGGTTTGCGTCTTCTGCAATACGCTCCATCACGATTGCACGTGCCCCATCGAGTGCGGCTTTAGTATCAGCAATGCCTTTATCGCTGCTGATGAAGTTAGCGGCTTCGGTTTCAGGATCGTGCTGTGGTTCATTCCAAAGTGTATCGGCAAGTGGTTCTAAGCCTGCTTCGATTGCGATTTGACCTTTGGTACGACGCTTTGGTTTGTATGGCAGGTATAGATCTTCTAGGCGAGTCTTACTGTCGGCTTGAGTGATATCACGCTCCAGTTCTGGCGTGAGCTTGCCTTGGTCTTGAATCGATTTTAGGATCGTTTGGCGACGATCGTCTAGCTCGCGAAGGTATGAAAGGCGACTATCAAGGTTACGTAGTTGGGTATCGTCTAAGCCACCCGTGACTTCTTTACGGTAGCGGGCAATAAAGGGAACGGTATTACCGTCGTCAATTAGGTTTACTGCGGCGGTGACTTGCTCTGAACGAACATTCAGTTCTTCAGCAATCAGTCGACAGATAGCTTGGCTCATCCGATGAATCTCTTATTTAATATCATGACAAATACATGGGGGTGAGCGTACGCTTTTTCTAGCTTTGACTGTGTAATTATCCTGTCAGAAGTCCAATTTCCGTTTCTGATACCCACTTTGTGCGAGATCTCTCACATGTGGTGTGAGACTAAGTCACTTTAAATCGATGAAATCGTCTTAAAATAAACCTAAGTTACTGATTTTATTTGTTTGTGTGTTTGTGGGCGTATTTCTCACCTGAAATGTTTTTTGGGACTGTCTAGGAAACTTGCCCAAATACCGTAATATTTAACTTGTCGACAGGGAGTTGGCAGGAACAGGAAAAAGCCTAACGGACTAGGTATCTTCAGGATGAAGATTTGATTACTTAGGATGAGTGGTCAGCAAGGAAGTGATAATCTCTGGATGAGATTCGCCAGTCAGGATGACAGGCTAGAATGGACACCGCTAGGATGGCGATGAACAAAAAGGAAATTGGTTAAAGGATTTAGCCACTATCAAGGACAGATGCAGGGAGCACCTTATCTCGAAGAGATAAACAGTAGCCGGATTGCTGCGATAGAGACTTAACCCCGTCAGGCGAAAGCCTAGCGGGGTTTTCTTTTATCTGGCGTTTGGGTTTGCTTGAACACTCAGCTCATCGCTAAGTGTTTATTAGGTTTGATTATTCGTCGTCTGCGTAGCGAATCGAGTTAATGAACCACTCTTTGTCGCCTTCCGGTGTGGTTACCGTAAACTCGTCATCCACTTCTTTCTTGAGCAGAGCTCTAGCCATTGGTGAGTCGATAGAGATATAGCCTTTGGCATCGCCGTAGATCTCTTCTGGGCCGACAATTCGAAACTTCTTAATTTCCCCATCATCATTCTCAATTTCGACCCAAGCACCGAAAAATACCTTACCTTCTTGTTGTGGCGAGTAATCCACGATAGTGACATCTGGTAGGAATTTGCGTAGGAAACGCACTCGGCGATCAATCTGACGAAGCAAACGCTTATTGAAGGTGTAATCTGCGTTTTCTGAACGATCTCCAAGGCTTGCAGCCCAAGTGACTATCTTAGTGATTTCAGGACGCTTCTCGTGCCATAAGTGGTCATGTTCTGCTTTGAGCTTGTTATAACCTTCGCGGGTGATAAGTTTGGTTTTCATAAATCTGACTTAATGAAATGATGATCTAAGATAGAATATATAGAAAGGCAACATACGTTAACAATTATTTAGGCGACTTTTCCCTCAATAATGTTACATTTTTAATGTCTTATACCAATATACAATTTACCAAGAATGCTTAACCTTAGGTTTAAGCTTTAATAGGTGGAACCATTACATGCAAGAAAACTACAAAATTTTAGTGGTCGATGACGATGCTCGTTTACGTGCACTGCTAGAACGCTATCTGTCAGAGCAAGGCTTTCAAGTGCGTAGCGTGGCAAACAGTGAGCAGATGGACCGCCTGTTAACCCGTGAAAACTTTCACTTGATGGTATTGGATTTAATGTTGCCGGGCGAAGACGGTCTTTCGATCTGTCGTCGTCTACGAAACGCAAACAACTCGCTACCAATCCTGATGCTTACAGCAAAGGGTGACGAAGTGGATCGCATTGTGGGTTTGGAAGTGGGTGCTGATGATTACCTGCCAAAACCATTTAATCCACGTGAACTGCTTGCTCGTATCAAAGCGGTAATGCGTCGCCAAGTGATTGAAGCACCGGGCGCGCCAAGCACAGAAGAGTCTGTGGTTGAGTTTGGTGAGTTCCGCCTAAACCTAGGTACACGTGAAATGTTCCGCGGTGAAGAGCCTATGCCTCTTACCTCAGGTGAATTTGCGGTTCTGAAGTCACTTGTCACTAACGCTCGTGAGCCAATGTCTCGCGATAAGCTGATGAACATGGCTCGTGGCCGTGAGTATTCAGCGATGGAACGTTCTATCGATGTCCAGATTTCGCGTTTGCGTCGTCTAGTAGAAGAAGATCCAAGTAAACCTCGTTATATCCAAACGGTGTGGGGCTTGGGTTATGTATTCGTTCCAGATGGCAAAGCTGTGTAATCTAGCTTTGCTCGTTCTGTGATTCAGAATTTATTATTTACGGGTCATCTCATTAATATGCGATGGCCCGTTTTGTATTCAGCACAATGAGAGATACCAATCGTAGTAAATAACTGCTCATCCTAGCTTGTTAAAACGCTCGATAACTTCGTTAGAAATTTTGATTGTAGAATAACTCTTATCAAAAATTGCAGCCTTGTTCTCAAGCCTTTTTCCGGCGCTATTTATGATCATTTACTTACTGTGATTGGTATTACAGCTATAGTTCCCACTATATTCCTTTATCATCCCTCACTTTAGGTCTTCTATGCGCATACGTAGCTCCTTTACTCAGTCGATAGTGCTCTTCTTAACCCTGTTGGTTGCTAGCCAAATATTTTCTTATTACGCGGTGTTCAATTATGCATTGATGCCGAGTTTGCAGCAGTTTAATAAGATTTTGGCTCACGAACTAAACCTAGTATTGGACCAAGGCAGTGATATCGAGATTGATGCGCCACTGCGTCAGCGTGTACTTGAGCAGCTCGGGGTTACGGTTCATGCCAAGGACAGTGAAGCGTCGGGCGAATACTACCATGCGGTCGCGATAGACCTGATGAGTGAGGAGATGACCAAAGAGCTCGGCTCTGAGACCGAAGTGCGATTGGTTTTGGGCAAAGAAAGTTACGTGTTGTGGATGGACATTGCGCAGTTGCCTAACTCCTTGATTCGTATTCCCCTGTCTGAGCTGCAAGAAGAAGACTTTGCGCCTCTATTTCGTAACAGTCTGATCATGGCGTTGTTGATTGTTGCTGGTGGGTGGCTGTTTATCCGCTTGCAAAATCGGCCGTTGATAGCCCTAGAGAAAGCCGCGCAAGGTGTTGGGCGTGGTGATATTCCACCGCCACTTCCAGTGCAAGGGGCGCAAGAGATTCGCTCGGTAACTCGAGCCTTTAATCAGATGTCGAAAGGCATTCAAGAGCTAGAAGAAGACCGCGCTTTATTGATGGCGGGTATCAGTCACGATTTGCGAACTCCGTTAACCCGTATTCGCTTAGCCACCGAGATGATGTCGCCAGAAGACAGCTACTTAGCGGAAGGGATCATCAGTGATACCGAAGAGTGTAACGAGATCATTAGTCAGTTCATGGATTACCTAAAGCCTGTTGACCGAGACTCATTCCAAGCGGTGTTTGTTGATGATATTGCTCGCGAGGTATCGAGCTCAGAAGGTGGCTACGAGGTACAAATTGAAACCGATATTCCAGAGTCGATGAAGCCTGCGCTAGGTAACCCGATCGCGATGAAGCGTGCCGTGAGTAACTTGGTGGTGAATGCGCTGCGCTATGGCAATGGTTGGGTCAAGGTATCGACTGGCATGACGGCCGATAATAAATTGGCTTGGGTGACCGTTGAAGATAATGGCCCTGGGATCCCGCAAGACCAAGTCGGCAAGTTGTTTGAACCGTTCACGCGGGGTGATACCGCTCGTGGTAGTGAAGGTACCGGCTTAGGCTTGGCGATTGTGAAACGTATTGTCAGCCAACACCAAGGTGCGGTAGTGGTGAATAACCGTAGTGAAGGTGGTTTAAAAGCGCAGATCAGTTTTCCTGTGAAGCCTTAAATATCATCGGTCTGTATTGTGGCGACGGGGTCGGTTCGGAAAGGTGTTAAGAGATCCCCGACTCGGTCATTCTTCCCTCTCGGGGATGACGAATTGCTAACCATGGACTTTGATGATGAAAGTTTACTTTGATCGTCATTCCCTATCGTGAGGAACGAGCTAATAGGGAATCTTGCTCTTGCTTGATGAAAGTAACGCACACTAAAAAGGCTTCCTTGAGGAAGCCTTTTTTACGTTTGAATGCGGTCTCAGTGTTAACTATGCCTTAGCGTTAACTAAGCCTTAGAGTAAACATCGCGCTCACCCAGCCAGCGGTTGATGATCGCCTTGGCGTTGTCTGGGTAGCTATCGTGGATATGACGCGCGATACGCTGCACTTCAGGTATTAAACGCTGGTCACGGACTAAGTCGGCAATCTTAAAATCAGCCAAGCCTGTCTGCTTGGTACCAAGTAACTCACCGGGCCCACGAATCTCTAAGTCGCGCTGAGCTATCACAAAGCCATCGTTACTTTCACGAAGTACCCCTAAGCGTTTCTGAGCGGTTTTAGATAGTGGGGAGTGGTACAACAGTACACAATGGCTTGCGACCGAACCACGGCCAACACGGCCACGCAGTTGGTGCAGTTGCGCTAGACCAAGACGCTCTGGGTTCTCGATGATCATTAAGCTCGAATTCGGTACATCAACACCTACTTCAATCACGGTTGTAGCAACTAACAGGTGCAGTTTGTTCTCTTTGAATTCCTGCATCACCGCTTGTTTCTCTGCGGGTTTCATTCGGCCATGAACCAAACCAATTTTTACGTCGGGCAGTTTGCGTTGCAGCTCTTCTGCCGTATCCGCTGCAGCTTGAGCTTCCAGTACTTCCGATTCATCGATCAACGTACACACCCAGTAAGCTTGTTTGCCTTCATTGAGACACGCATTTTTCACACGTTCAACAATGTCATCGCGCTTGGTATCAGGAATCGCGACGGTTTGAATTGGGGTTCGCCCCGGTGGTAACTCATCAATAATCGAGGTTTCAAGGTCGGCATAGGCCGTCATCGCAAGTGTTCGTGGAATTGGCGTAGCAGTCATCACCAACTGATGAGGGTAATAACCTTGCTTCGCGCCTTTTTCACGCAGCTCTAGTCGCTGGTGGACACCAAATCGGTGTTGCTCATCAATGATCACTAAGCCAAGGTTTTTGAATTCGACATGCTCTTGAAATAGCGCATGAGTACCGACCACCATTTGCGCTTCGCCGCTGGCAATACGTGTTAGCTCAGTTTCACGAGCTTTGCCTTTGAGCTTACCTGCTAGCCATCCAACTTGAATACCCATTGCCTCAAACCAGTTGGCAAAGTTAATCGCGTGTTGTTCTGCGAGTAGTTCAGTTGGTGCCATCAGTGCTACTTGCTGACCGTGTTGGAGTGCACGAACAGCCGCGAGTGCCGCGACTAAGGTTTTACCTGAGCCCACATCACCCTGTACTAAACGCATCATAGGGTGCGGCTTTTCCAAGTCAGCTTCGATCTCTTTGGTTACTCGTGCTTGTGCGTTGGTTGGCGAGAACGGCAGCTGAGCTAACAGCTTATCTTTGAGGGTGTTCACCGGAGGAAAAGGCATTGCCTTGTCTTGCTGCCCTTTACTGCGAACAGACAACATCGACAGGTTTTGAGCCAGTAGCTCTTCCATAATTAGACGCAGTTGCGCGGGGTGCTTGCCTTCATCAAACAGCTCTAGGTCAATCCCTGGAGGCGGTCTGTGAATGGTATGCAGTGCTTGTGCGAGGGTAATTTGGTGGTCGTATAAACCTGATGGTAAAAGCTCATTAACCGCGGCCTTGTCGATTAACTCTAGAGCTTGATCGGTAAGGTTACGCAGCGTGACTTGTCTTAGTCCTTCAGTGGTTGGGTACACCGGAGTTAGGTTCGCTTCCACATCTGGTTGCTGCCTTGGTGCAAAGAATTTGTAATCCGGATGGACGATCTCAAGCCCCATATTACCGCGCTTGATCTCACCATAGGCATGGACTTGTTTGCCTTCGGCAAAGTTATTCTTCATACCGGCGGTGAAGTTGAAAAAGCGTAGGATAATGGTGCCGTTACCATCACTGATTTTTACCGCCAACATCTTACGTTTACCAAAAATGGTATCGACGTGCATTACCTTACCTTGCACCGCAGCCCAAAGACCAGCGTGCAGTTTTACTATTGGATAGATACGCGTTCGATCTTCATAACGTAGTGGTAGGTGAAACAGTAGGTCTTGTACATTGTTAAGCCCAACCTTTTCCAGTTTCTCTGCGACTTTTGCGCCGACTCCAGATAAAGAGTTGAGAGGGATAGCAGATAAAAGCTGTGACATAACAAGGCTCATAAACGTAAGAGAGATAATCTATTCAAGCATTTTACTGGATTTTTGTACAGGCATGAATAGCATGAAGCTAGGGGAACTCTAGAATCGCAGCCACAAAAAAATCCCCTTAAGCGATAAAGCATTAAGGGGATTTCAATTCTTAGCAAAGTTGCTAATAAGTTCGAACGTTAGTTCTTACGACGTCTTACTTTGAGCGCGTGTGGCATCACACGTAGCTTCTTCATAATGCTCGCTAAATGAACACGATCTTTCGTGGTCAACAAGATAGTCACTGTGTACAAGCGTCCGTCACGTTCTTCGGTTGAAATACCGTGAATGTTCGAGCCTGTTTTCGAGATAACGTTAGTTAACTCAGCCAGTGCACCTTGATGGTTCTGTAATTCGACCTGGAGTTCAGCAGTGAACTCTTGGTTGTAATCGTCAGACCATTCAACCGCCATGTATTTATCCGGTTCTTTCTGGTAACCACGAACGTTTGGACACGTTTCTCGGTGTACCACAAGACCACGACCTGGAGATACATGAGCAATAATGTGATCATCTGGAATCGGGTGACAACAGTTAGCGAACGTCAGTAATAGGCCTTCAGCACCACGGATCGGTAATTTCTTCCTAGGTGTATCGCTGTTGTTTGCCACTTCAGTCAGTTCGTCAGCATCGCCCAATAAACGACGAGCAATAACGATACTCATCAGTTCACCAAGACCAATCGATGCTAGCAAGTCTTCAATGTTATCGAGACGTAGATCAGACAATACATGTTCGATATTCTCTTGACCGACATCGGCAATAGAGTGTTCACCAAGTGCATGGTTCAGTAGGCGACGGCCAAGGGTAATCGACTCTTCACGACGCATCGTTTTCAGGACCTGACGGATCTTCGTACGCGCACGTGAGGTCACTACGTAGTTGAGCCATGCTGCATTCGGACGTGCGCCCGGAGCACTGATGATCTCAATAGTTTGGCCATTCTTCAGCGATTTGCTGAGTGGGTAAGGGTTCATGTCTACACGAGCACCGACACACATGTTGCCGACGTCGGTATGTACCGCGTAAGCAAAATCGACTGCTGTTGCGCCTGCTGGAAGTTCGACAATGCGACCTTTCGGCGTGAATACGAAGATCTCATCTGGGAACAGATCAGATTTAACGTTTTCAATGAATTCGAATGAGTTACCTGCGCTTTGTTGCAGCTCAAGTAAGCTCTGCATCCAACGTTGTGCTTTAACCTGTGCGGTTGTCCCGTTGCTACTGCGTGAGCCATTGCCTTTGTAAGACCAGTGCGCCGCGACACCTTTATCTGCCATCTGCTCCATATCTTCAGTACGGATCTGGACCTCAACTGGCACCCCGTGAGGGCCGATCATTGACGTGTGCAGAGATTGGTAGCCGTTGGCTTTCGGTACCGCAATATAGTCTTTCATGCGGCCAGGACGAGGCTTGTACAGGCTGTGGGCCTGACCAAGTACGCGATAGCAAGTATCTGGTGTATCAACCACTACGCGGAAAGCGTAGATGTCCATAATGGTGTGGAAGCGCTGTTCTTTGGTTTTCATCTTGTTATAGATGGAGAACAGGTTCTTTTCACGACCAAGTACGCGAGCAGGCAAACCGACTTCTTCAAGGCGGCCTTCGATTTCGCTATGGATACGTTGAATCATCTCCTTACGGTTACCACGCGCAGCTTTCACTACGTTTTTCAGGACGCGATAACGGTTAGGATAAAGGGCTTCGAAGCCCAGCTCTTCTAGTTCTGTCTTGATGTTATGAATACCAAGACGGTGAGCTAGCGGAGAATAAATCTCTAGGGTTTCACGAGCAATACGACGCTTCTTATCAGGACGAAGTGCCCCAAGCGTACGCATGTTGTGAGTACGGTCAGCTAATTTGATCAAGATAACGCGGATGTCTTGCACCATCGCGAGAACCATCTTACGGAAGTTCTCTGCTTGCGCTTCTTTGCGATCACGAAATTTAAGCTTATCCAGCTTAGATACACCATCAACCAGTTCAGCAACGGTATTGCCGAATTGAGCTTCTAGCTCCTCTTTTGTAACTTCAGTGTCTTCAATTACATCGTGGAGTAGGGCTGCTTGCAGAGTTTCGATATCCAGACGCATTTCTGCCAGGATTCTTGAAACAGCTACAGGGTGAATAATGTATGGTTCACCCGTTGAACGGGTTTGCCCTTCATGGGCGTCTCTCGCTACCACATAAGATTGACGCAGAGCCTCAACTTGAGGCTCTGTTAGGTATTCTTGGGCAACGTCTTTGAGGCTATCGAATAGATACAAATTAAAGGCCCGGAAGGTTAATTAGTTCGAATGACGTTGATTCTATCAGCGAATATGAGCTATCGAGTGTGAGCGATGCTGCTTACTGCTGCAAGCTCAGCCGCTTCTTGCTCTTGTTGCTCTTGACGCTCACGAGCATCTAGTACGTCTTTAGTGATAAGACCTTCTTCGATTTCGCGAAGAGCGATAACCGTTGGCTTATCGTTTTCTTCAGGCACTAGTGAATCTTTGCCGCCAGTTTGCATTTGACGTGCGCGGCGAGCCGCAATAAGAACTAGGTCGAAACGGTTGCCAACTTTTTCAACAGCGTCTTGAACAGTTACGCGTGCCATGAGGACTCCAAATAGTAATTAACTAATAAATTTTTGATGACGAGAAAGTATACAAGTTTAACTAGAGACTTTCTAGTTCACCGTATACTTATCTCAATGGAAAATCCAGTTATACCAATCACAGTAAATAAGTGTTCAGAGATAGCGCCGAACAAAAGTTTGAGAACAAGGCAGAATTTTTCGATAAGTAGTGACCCTACAATCAAAAATTCTAACGACGTTATCAGGCTTTTTCACAAGCTAGAATGACCAGTTGTTTACTTCGATTGGTATCAGAGATTATTCCGCTAGTAGTGCTGTAAGCATGCCGCTGTATTTCGCTGCTTGCTTATCTTCTTTTAAGCGCTCCGCACGAATGATAGCTCTGAAGTCCATTAGGGCTGCATCAAAGTCATCATTCACGATCACATAATCGTATTCTGCATAGTGAGAAATTTCTGATTTTGCTTCGCTCATGCGTTTCGCAATAACTTCGTCGCTATCTTGGCCGCGAACATTCAAACGACGCTCTAGCTCACCATTTGATGGGGGAAGAATGAATACACTCTTCGCTTGAGGCATTTGTTCACGGATCTGACGAGCACCTTGCCAGTCGATATCTAGGAATACATCGATACCGCGGTCTAGGTTTTCTTCAATCCAAACGCGTGAAGTACCGTAGTAGTTGCCGAAAACTTCAGCGTACTCTAGGAATTCACCTTTATTAATAAGGTCTTCAAAATGATGCTTCTCTACGAAGTGGTAGTGAACACCATTTTCTTCACCAGGGCGCATACCGCGAGTGGTGTGTGAAACAGATACCTTCATTGCGTAGGTTGGATTGGTTTCTAGCATTGCTGAGATCAAGCTCGACTTACCTGCGCCACTAGGTGCAGATACGATGTAAAGAGTACCTTTGCCCATCTGTATATTTCCACTGTTGGTTGGATTGAGTGAGGGCGATAAACCGACACTATAAAAGATAGCACTGACTCTAATTTTTGTTCCGATGGTTGCATCTAAAAAGGGATAACAAGTAAAACTAATAGAGACAACTAGTGAAAATTAGGTCAGAAAAATGGAGGCGAAGAGTAGCATATTTAGATGATTGAGAACAACTGGCTTGATCGTTATTTATTCTCAAATGATCCTTTGTCTGATCTTCCTATAAATGTAATGACTGATCATGTTCAGTTTTTTATGTGATCTGAACAAAATTTGTTGAAGTTTTAATCTCAATCCTTACAATCCGCGCAAACGATTAAATGCTGTATATATCTAGGGTCTGTTGACCTTTCGCGATGGAGTTTTGTTCGAGAAAAAATCGTTTTAGGCGCGGCAAGGAGTTTGTAGCCTAGTATTCTAAGTAAAGACTCCTTAACAAAGCATAAAACGATTTTAGCCGAACCCTTCGGGCAGCGTTTGTTGGTGATTTCTACTGCGTTATCGACTTCTTATGTAGGCTAGCTACACTTCAAAGTCTCTGCCTTGTAGAAATCCCCAACAACTCGCTGCAAAAATCATCTCGAAGGGCCAACAGACCCTACTAGACTAGATGTTTCTACTACCGAGCCTACCTTGGTGACTACAGTTTTTAGTGTAGAGACCCCCTCTATTCTCACAGCATTTGAATCTCAAATTTCTTAATTTAATACATAGGTTTTGTTGTGAATACCGACTCCACCCTGAAAGCCCAGAAGACATCTGGCTCACTTGACACCCTGTTCAAACTCTCAGAGAGAAAGACCACGATCAGCACTGAGCTATACGCAGGTTTTATTACCTTCTTAGCGATGAGTTATATCTTGGCGGTTAACCCAGCAATTTTGGGTGGCATTCCGGGAATGGACAAAGGTGCAGTCTTTACGGCGACCGCTCTTTCTGCTGCTATTGCAACGCTTATCATGGGCATTTGGGGTAACTATCCAGTCATGCTAGCACCTGGCATGAGCATGAATGGCTTCTTCAAAGGCTTATTGTTAAGTGGTTCAGTGGCAGTACTTTGGAATGAAGCATTATTTGGCATCTTCCTATCGGGTATTCTTTATCTTGCCTTCTCATTGACTAATATCCGTAAGTCGATGATTGAATCGATTCCTGAAGATTTGAAGCTGGCGATTACTGTGTCTCTCGGCTTGTTCATTGCTTTCTTAGGCCTTAAGAATGCGGGTATCATCGTTTCTAACCCGTTCGTACTGGTTGGTTTAGGTGACATTTCCGATCCAAAAGTGATCATCGCTTATGTGAGCATCTTCATCGCATTGGGCTGTATGGTTCGTGATATTAAGTTGGCCACGTTTATCTCGTTTGTTTCAGCTATCGTACTGACCATTCTTGCTGATGTATTCATGGGCACATCAAACGCGCCAATCCCTGACCAATTCGTTTCAATGCCACCAAGTATGGCAGGCAGCTTTGGCGCTATCTTTGACTTCTCAGCTTTTACGCCTGAGAAAATGTTCGATTTGTTGTTCATCGTACTTATCTTCTTGATTGTCGATTTCTTCGATGGATTGAGCACGATTGTGGGTGTTGGCCGTGATGCAGGTATCATCGACAAAGACGGTAAAGTGCCGAATGCAAAATCGGCGCTAGTGGCTGATGCGGGCGGTACTGTGATTGGTTCAATTCTAGGTACCACATCGATTACTGCTTTCTCTGAATCGGGTATTGCCTCTTCTCAAGGTGCGAAAACAGGTTTAGCGGCAGTCATGGTGGCTGGCCTATTCCTAGTGTCTCTATTCCTATACCCAATCTTCTCTATCTTCTCAGCGGCAATGGTCGCGCCTGCGATGGTTGTGGTAGGCATCTACATGGTGGGTCGTCTTGGTCAGATTAACTGGGAAAAGAAAGAGTCACGCATTGCAGCTTTCTTCACCATCATGTTCACAGTGCTAAGCTTCTCACCAGCGAACGGTATGGCGATGGGTTTCATCAGCTACGCATTCACAATGGTTGTTGCAGGTAAGCGCAAAGAAGTGCACCCATTGATCTACGGGCTATGTGTGGTGTTCTTAACGTACCTGATTCTGTTGTAAGGCTAATTAGTCACTAGAAGTCGTTAAGTAAAAGACAAACAAATGGCTCTGCAGTGAATGTGGGGCCACTTTTGTATTCGTCGCTTCTCTAGAGCGCATGCTAATGTAGAGACTGGATTAATTATTTTTTGAAGAGTGACTATGCCTTCTCACTTACCTAAATCTTTTAGTAAGCCGTTTTTAAAAGTATTTCACATTATGGAAGCGGTATTACTGGTAGCGATCACGCTCGCGACCTTGTTTGCGATGGTCGAAGAGTTCATGCATGTTTTTGCTGAACGTCGAGTGCAATTGACCGATATTCTACTGATGTTCATCTATTTAGAAGTGTTGGCGATGGTTCAGCAGTTTGTGATGAACGGTAAGATCCCGGTTCGATATCCGATTTACATCGCGATGATGGCGATTGCTCGTTACATTACTCTGGGCATGAAAGAGTTGGATGCAGTACTCATCGTTTGGTTGTCTGTTGCAGCGTTTATCTTAGCAGCAGCAACACTTTTGATTCGAGTAGGGCACCATTACTGGCCATATGTGGATCTTCGAACCAAGCAGCCGGATGAGTAATTCAATTAACTGAAATATGATGATCTAAAAAATTCGCCCAGCACTGCTGGGCGAATTCATTTAGTAACATACTAACCTGATAAGCAGTGTTAGAAGTTATAGATCAGTGCGATTTCAACACGGGAAATGTCATCACTGCTACTGCCGACTACGTCACGTGTGTAGTCGCTATCTAATGCGTAGTACATATTTAACTCAGACTTTAAGTTGCCTGTGATGTAATTATGGAATTGCAGATAGAACTGGGTGTAAGCGTATTTTTCGTCAGACTCTGCACCAAATAATACATCTTGGTTGAGTGTGTAGATTGCATCATCTGTGTTGGCACGCCATGTTGACATAAAGCCAGCGATGATGGATTGTTTCGGTTGATACTCAATCACAGTGTAAGAACCGACCTGCATTGCGTTACCGTAAGCGCCATCATGCGCGAAACCCAGTGGGTCACCTGTCCACAAAGGGTTAAACGTGTTCACTTTGTCGCTATCTTTATCTGAACCTGATGCGTAATGTAGGTTCAGACCTAAGCGATAGTTCCAGTCTGCTTTCCAGTTGTAGTTCAAATCGGCATAAGCCATGTAGGCTGAGATATCTTTACCTGCATGATCACCAAATTGGTAAACACCGTCGAGCATGTAACCAAACCCTTCACTCACAAAGTCATGGGCATGCAAGCCTAAAACTTGAATGTCGACGTCACCGTCTGGTGCATTAACAAAGCTTTCATTGGTGAGTTTATTACTCATTATGTAGGCTTGCATTGCCCCGAAGTCAGTTCTCCAATTAGCGAATAAGCCGGTCGATTTTTTGCCATTGGTTTTATCATCCCAGTTGCCACCGAAGCTGCCATCTTTGTAGAGAGGGAATACTTCCTCGCCGTAGTATGCGTCAAAATTGATGCCTGCTACGCTGTATTTTGCGCTGGCTGCATTCCAACTTGATTGAACTGGCGTTGGTTCACGGTTCATCATTTGCCATTCATTTAAGTATATTTCTTGGCGACCAAGGCGGGTACTTAGGTATTGCTCACCGTCATCGAGTAATTTGAATTCGGTAAACAACTGGTGGAAGTCAGTGCCGGCATCGTCTACTGGACCCGGACTATCGAGGTTAGTGTAATTGGTTCGAATTTCACCAAATACACGCATCCAGTCTTGGTAAGTCACATCGGTGGAGAATTGCATGCGAGTACGCAGTTCATTTTTCTTGCGGTTCTCTCCGTCATACATGTGATTCCAACGGTTATCGACTGCGGCTTTTACATTACCGCTAAACGAGACTTTCCAGTCACCACTGTCATCAATGTCTAAACGTTTGAGTTTTTCTGAAAAGCTTTTTTGACTTTCGTCTAGACCATCGACATAGCTCCAGTCCTCATTGGCTCTATCTCCCCAGAAGGCGATAGGGTTGCGCTCAGACCAGCTTGATGTTGTATTTTCGTTTGCGTGTAGGACGCCAGAAACACAAAGAGCAAGTAGCGTAACGGTATGTTTAGTTATTGTTTTCATTTTTATAATTTCCATATTTCAGGTGCACGAACCCCTTCCTGTGACTTGTAGCCACAGGAGAGATTGCAATTGCTAAGGTTTTATAAACTCGTAACGGTAGGGTTACCGAGGAAGTGCTTGGTTAAGAATCAATACCAAGGGCTTCTTTGATACCAGACGCAATCGTAATAACGTTCGCTCCGTATATCACTTGAATGCCTTTGTTCATTCTGACGACTCCAATAGCGTTGAGCTGTTGTTTCCATACTTTATCGCTCGCGGCTAGCGACTCGTCGTGCAGAGAGACACGCAGTCGAGTCGCACAGTTTGTTACGTTCTCGATGTTGTCTGCACCGCCAAGCGCTTCAATGATTTCAACAGGCAGTCCTTTTGAGGTCTGCTCCTTTTTCTTTTTAAAGTCTTCTTTTGAATACAGGGCGATATCACCATCTTCTTCTTCGCGACCTGGGGTTTTTGAATCAAACTTCAGGATGAAGAACTTGAATGTGTAGAAGTAAATCGCGAAGTATAGTGGGATAATCCACAATAGAGCCCAAGCATGAACCTTTTCAGGTTGTAGTAGGTTAGGCACCATAAATAGCAGCTGATTACCGTGAATTGAAACACCCATCATTTCGGTGATCACATAAGCAAGACCATTTAGCGGAACATGCACTGCAAAGAATAGGAATGGTTGGACGAATAGGAAGGTATATTCCAGTGGCTCGGTAATACCGATAACAGCAGCCGTAAATACCGCAGGCACCATGATAGCGGCTACCTTCTTTCGATTGGCTGTTTTTGCTGTTACGTACATTGCATAAGCAGCACCCGTTAGGCCACCAATTTGGATTGGAATACGACCGCTGGTAAAGTTATGTGTAATGTAGCTCGTTGCCTCTGGTGAACTCATTTGGCCATTCATGATGTTACGAACACCTTCGTAAACAACACCATCAATCTCCATTACGCCACCAACACGAGTGTATTCAATAGGGAAGGCGATAAGGTGATGTAAGCCAAATGGCAATAAGCCTTTGTCAAGTACGCCAAATAGGAAAGAGCCAAAAATACCTGAGCTAGTAATCAAGGTAGTGATGGACTGCAGTGCCCCTGCGATCGGCGGCCAAGCGTAGTAAACAAACAGCGCGATAGGCATGATAGCGAAGTAAGCGAAAATCACTACGGCACGAGGGCCAGAGAAGAAGCTCAAGAGTGCAGGCATTTCGAATTTGTAGTAACGGTTGTGGATCCAAGCCGTAATACAACCAACAAGAATACCGCTAAAGATCCCCATGTTGTAAGCGAAGATACCTAAAGACTCACCCCATAAAGAGTTGAAGTTTTGCGCTGCTACTTTGTCGTAGCCAGCATCATTCATTAATGACGCAACGCTTGTAGTTTCTTGAGTCCATCCGTGAAATGCAGCGATCGATCCGATAGCGACGTTGAAACACATGAACATGGTAAAGCCAGTGAAGGCTGCCCAACCTTTTTCAGATTTCGCCAGCGCGAACGCTAGACCAATCGCAAAGAAAGGCGGTAGATTGCGCATGACCATCAAGCCAAGATCTAACATCAGCTTAAAGAATGCCCAAATAACAGAGTCGGTAGCAGACATTTGGTTTACAACACCAGCGCCCACACCAATAAATATACCTGCGATAACCAGTACGATGATGGATACCATCATACCTCCAGCAAGTGCTTGAACCTTATCTCTCATAATTTACTCCTAAAGTGATATGAGAACTTTCACGTATATTGTTATTGCTCTTTTTAATGACTCGAGGCTGAGCCTTTCATTGGGCTCATGGACACGAGTCACATCACCAGGAAAAGTAGGTCCGAATGCCACACCATTGTTTAGCGCGCGCGCGTAAGAAGCTGCACCTTTGCTAAAGCATTGAGCGTCCATTTTGGTAACTTCGGAATAAGCTTTTCCCATTGCTTGGATAAGTTCACTTTCGGGTGAGAGGTAAGATAGAGGTAAGTACTGGTGTTCAATCAATCTCACTCCGTATTGTTGGGATACATACTGGAGTTGGGTACGAGCTTGATCGATAGTCAGTCCTTTAGGAAACCGAAAATCAAAATCCAAGTTGTAGCCATGTTGACTCAAATTGATGGAGGAGACACAGCATGTAGTCGACCCCATTTCATTATCTTGGTGTGCTAGCCCTAATTTCGAAGCATCATTGGAATCACTAAAACACGCGTCTAGTAAATCAATTAAATTTCGAGAGTTAGTGTCTAACCCTTCAACATGTCGCATGTGACGAACAAACTGATCCATACAGTTATCGACCTTATGCGGGTTGCGAGATTTCTCCCACGGCGTTGACAACTCAACGCAGTACAACTCCTTTTGTTGGTGGTTGTCACTTTGTGCCACATTGGCAAGAGTGACCGTTGCTGAAGTTTCAAATGTTGCTGCTACTTCAGCCGCTTTTTCTCCTGTCAGATAAATCGATAATTGATAGCAGGTGGATGTTCTGTCACGCTCACTTTCAATGCTTACGATCTGACAAGTTCCTAGGCCATTGTGAGTTGGGAATTCTCGTTGCAATGACGCATATAGGATGCCTTTTTCTCCATTAACGATTGGGAAGTCGCCATCTGGAGAGAAACCATAATCCGGTTGAGGGTTATGATTAAAATAATGCTCTACACATTCCCAAGTTGTCTCTTCTGCGCCGCCGATGATCACTCTTATTTTTTTGTCGAGTGTTACATCAAGCGCTTTAAACATCTTGAGAATATACAGACTGGCCATTAACGGGCCTTTGTTGTCGGTAACGCCTCGCCCCAATAAGTCATCACCGTGTTGGTGCATCTCAAATGCAGGGGTTAACCATGAGTCCAAATTACCGGCTTCTACCACATCTACATGATGCAATATGCCGATTTCTTGTAAGCCTTCGCCAAAGCTGATGTCCAAGGCATAACCATCATGATCACGGACTTCAAACCCTTCTCGTTTCGCCCAGTTAATGAGAAAGTCGAATGCGTTTCTAATCGGTAAACCAAAAGGAGCATTGGGTGAACAGCTGCTGATATCTCGTACAGACGGAATAGCAATTAGCTCAGATAGATCACGCGTAAACGTTTCAATATTTGAATCAAAATAGCGCAGTGTTTGAGCTGAAAAATTGCTTTCCGTCATGTTTTATTCCTAAATTATCCTTACTGACATGCTTGTAAATAGACTTGCAAGCGAGGTCTCATTTTGATTATAAATCCCAGCTATTGAACGTGTTGCTTTGATAATAAATACGTACCTTCTGCATTCGAAAAAGCCATGAAATCGGCCGTTCTTTGCGCGAAAATACCGTTCTCGACGACGCCAGGAATAGCGTTAATTTGGCGTTCTAATTGCTTTGGTTCAGCGATGTCCAAATGAGCAACATCGAGAATGATATTGCCGTTATCAGTGGTGCAGTCTTGGCGCAACGTCGGGTGTCCACCAAGGCTTTGTAAGGCATTAAACACAGCGGTTTGTGCGGCAGGTAAAACCTCTACAGGGAGTGGAAACTTTCCGAGTTGAGTGACCAATCGACCGCTATCTGCGATGGTGATGAAGCTTAGAGCAAGCGTCGCGAGTACTTTTTCACGAGCCAGTGCTGCACCACCACCTTTCACGGTCATGCCGGTTGTAAGACCTTCATCAATGCCATCAATGTAGAAATCAACACGGCCACATTTAGATATGGATATCTCATTCAGCCCTGCAGAGGATAAAGCTCGACTTGAGCGAACCGAACTGGATACGCAATGAGCAAACTCAGCGCCACTTTCTTTCAATAGTTGAATGAAGACTTCAACTGTTGCACCAGTGCCGATACCAATCACGCTAGAAGGTGTTAGCGTTTTTAGGACTTGCTCTAAGGCTACTTTTGCAGCCTTAGTTCGCAGGCAGTCTTGGCTTTGGTTTTCAATAAAGCGTTGTGCCATGCTCATATTACTTCTCCAGAACCGCTAGGGATTTTTCAACGATGTTTTCAACCGTAAATCCAAACATTTCGAAGAGTTGTTCTGCTGGTGCTGATTCACCAAAGCTTGTCATTCCCACAATGTCACCGTGTAGCCCGACATACTTGAACCAGTAGTCACGGATACCAGCTTCTATGGCAACTCGTGCTGTAACATGGCTTGGTAAAACCTGTTCCTTGTATTCCGCGCTTTGTGCATCAAAAATATCGGTGGCCGGCATTGAAACAACACGACAACGAACATGAGTTAGCTGTGCTTTTGCTTCCATGGCGAGTGCCACTTCAGAGCCCGTAGCGATTAGAATCAGCTGTGGGTCACCTTCACAGTCAGAAAGGATGTATCCACCTTTCGCTACATTGGAAAGCGTGTTTTGGTCACGTTCGAATTGAACAAGGTTCTGGCGAGAGAAAATCAATGACGTTGGGCCATCAAAACGTTCGATAGCAGACTTCCAAGCCACCGCGGTTTCTACTTGGTCGCAAGGACGCCAAGTGCTCATGTTTGGGGTAAGTCGAAGCGATGCGATTTGTTCAACCGGTTGGTGTGTCGGACCATCTTCCCCCAAACCGATAGAGTCATGGGTATAAACGAAGATACTGCGTTGCTTCATTAGTGCTGCCATACGAAGCGCGTTACGAGCGTACTCCATGAACATCAAGAACGTACCGCCGTATGGGATAAAGCCACCATGCAACGCCACGCCATTCATCATTGCAGACATCGCAAATTCACGAACGCCGTAACTCAAGTAGTTTCCTGACGCATCTTGAGCGGTAATTGCTTTTGAGCCTGACCAGTTAGTTAAGTTTGAAGGGGTTAAATCAGCAGAACCTCCCAAAAACTCTGGCAGTAATGGTCCGAATGCTTCAATAGTATTTTGTGATGCTTTGCGAGTCGCGATGGTTTGTGGATTCGCTTGCAAAGTCTGGATTAGATCTTGAGTGTGCTGATCCCAATTTTCAGGTAATAGGTTCTGGCTACGACGCAAAAACTCAGCGGCTAATTCTGGGTGCGTCTCTTGATAAGCATTGAAACGTGTTTGCCAGTCATCTTCATTGCTTTGTCCTTTATCTTTCCCATCCCATGCTTGGTATACATCTTGAGGAATTTCAAATTCAGGATGGTCCCAGCCGAGGTTGAGTCGAACCAATGCGACTTCATCAGCACCTAACGGAGCACCATGACAGTCATGACTGGCTGACTTGTTTGGTGAGCCAAAACCAATCACGGTTTTGCAGCAAATTAAGGTTGGTTTATCTGTTACGGCTTTAGCTTCAGTAATCGCTTTGTGAATATCATCAGCGTTATGACCATCAACATCAGCAATAACATGCCAACCGTAGGCTTCAAAACGTTTTGGTGTGTCATCAGAGAACCAGCCGTCGACTTCGCCATCAATCGAAATGCCATTGTCATCCCAAAAAGCGACCAGCTTCCCTAGTCCAAGCGTACCAGCAAGTGAACATGCTTCATGAGAAATACCTTCCATCATGCAGCCGTCGCCCATGAACACGTAGGTGTGGTGATCAACAATATCGTGGCCTTCACGGTTGAACTGTTCAGCCAGCACCTTTTCAGCCAAAGCCATGCCGACACCGTTGGTGATGCCTTGTCCTAATGGGCCGGTAGTGGTTTCAATACCTGGAGCGTAACCGTATTCAGGGTGACCTGCGGTTTTACTGTGTAATTGACGGAAAGATTTGATGTCATCCATTGATAGCTCGTAACCAGATAGGTGTAACAAGCTATAGATAAGCATTGAGCCATGGCCATTCGACAAGATAAAACGGTCGCGGTCGGCCCAGTTAGGGTTGCTCGGGTTGTGTTTTAGAAAATCACGCCATAGAACTTCAGCGATATCGGCCATGCCCATCGGTGCTCCGGGGTGGCCCGAGCCTGCTTTTTGTACAGCGTCCATGCTTAGAACGCGAATAGCGTCGGCTAATTTAGTTCGTGTAATCATTATGCTTCTCCTACAGGCGTGCTTCGATCATGGTTTCTAACTTGCCTTGATCGACGGCAAAGTTACGGATGCCTTCGGCTAGCTTTTCTGTTGCCATCGGGTCTTGGTTCATCTCCCAGCGGAACTGTGCTTCAGTCATAGCTGTTGGTGTCTCTTTGATGGTGTCACGGTCGGCAAAGAGTAGGCGCTCAACAGAGCCTTCTTGTGCTGCAAGTTGGTCTAAAATTGCAGGGCCTATGGTCAAACGGTCACAGCCCGCTAATGCTAGGACTTCATCGGCATTGCGGAAGCTCGCGCCCATCACAACCGTGTTGTAGCCATGATCTTTGTAGTAGTTGTAAATTTCAGATACTGAAACGACACCAGGATCTTCATGAGGAAGGTACTCTTTTTTATCGGTATTGGTTTTGTACCAATCTAGGATACGACCGACAAAAGGTGAGATTAAGAAAACACCGGCTTCTGCACAGGCTTTGGCTTGTGCAAAGTTGAACAGCAGCGTTAGGTTGCAGTTGATGCCTTCTTTCTCTAGCTCTTGAGCTGCTCGAATGCCTTCCCAAGTTGACGCTAACTTAATTAGGATTCGGTCGTTACTGATGCCAGCTTCGTTATACATGCCGATAAGCTTACGAGCTTTTGCCAAGCTTGCGACTCTGTCGAATGACATACGAGCGTCGACTTCTGTTGAGATGCGCCCCGGTACCGTTTTTAGAATTTCTAAACCAATGTTGACCGCCAGTTTGTCTCCAGCGTCGATCAACTGTTGTGATTTGTCGTTGCTTTGTGCTTTTGCCCAAGTGATCGCATCGGCGATTAAGTGATCGTATTGCGGCATTTCTGCGGCTTTTAGTACTAGAGATGGGTTAGTTGTGGCGTCTTCAGGTTGAAATGCAGCAATAGCATCAATATCACCTGTGTCGGCAACGACAGTGGTGTGCTTTTTCAGTTGTTCTAATTTATTCATCGTTCATTCTCGGTAAGTTGGTTTATCAATTGCAGTAGCGTTTGATCATTCATCGAACTCAGCACCACGTTGGCTAGCGAGACATCGAGGTGACGAGTGAGCAAATTGGTTACTGCAACTGTTGGTATTCCTGCCGATCGAGCCGCCATAATTCCAGGAGGGGAATCTTCGAAAGCGATGGCTTGATGGGCAGATACACCGAGTTGTTCTAATGCCGCTAAATACACATCGGGATGTGGTTTCCGTCTATCTGAGGCAATGTCTTCTGCTCCGATAAAGCAGTCGAAATAGTGTGTAAGGTTCAAACGATTCAGAATTGGCATGTAATGATCAGCCTCTGAGCTGGTGGCCAGTACAATGCTCAATGAGTGTGATTTAGCAAAGTCTAGATACTGACGGACACCTTCTCGTTCTGTTATTGAAGCAATTAATTGGTAGGCATGAGCGATCACTCGATCGCGAATTTGTGAATCGGACAGCTTTTGATTCGACGCTTTGTTGAATAGTTGATAAAGGTAGGTTGCTGGCGCTGAGCTCCCAACTAGGCCAGCAACCTGGAGTGGCGAAACTTCAACGCCGTATGGTTTTAACAAAGCTTCCCAGGCTTTGAACATACAGGTTTCGGTATCGACGAGAAGGCCATCGAAGTCAAAGACCAACGCTTTTAGGTTACTGGCAATGAATTCCTCTCTTTCCAATTTCAAAGCTGTATGACCTAAAGTGTTGTTCTTGTATTCCATGTTTCAATCTCCATTTTCTTTAATTATGACAAACGTGAATTTGTGACTGTCGCTTATTCAACCAAACTGGCCTGCAATACTTTTTTCATTTCTTCACCACTGGTTAGTGGTAGATCAAAGCAAAAAGCCGGCTCCAACTTTTGAACATCTTCTTTGGTGACACCTACTTGAGTTAAGTTCGATTCAAGACCGATACGTTCAAGGAATTTCACAAGAGCAGCCGCTAATGATTGAGCTTTTTCTTCGGTACTTCCCACAGCACCAAATAACTCAGCCACTTGAGCAAATCTCTCTGGTTGCTTGCGCCATTGAAGTTGTACATAAGCTGGATAAACCACTGCGAGTGTTAACCCATGTGGTAGGTTTGTTTTGCTACTACCTAAAATTTCGCCTAAAGGGTGTGGTGCCCCCGCACCGCCATTAGCTAGCGAGATCCCGCCAAGTGTGTCTGCTTTCGCGAGTTGGCAGCGGCCATGTAAATCTGCGCCGTTGTCGACAACACTCGGTAGGTGATCAATGACAAGCTTCATTGCTTCTAACGCCATACCATCAACAAATGGAGATGGTCGAGTACCCGTAAATGATTCAAACGCATGTGAAAAAGCATCAAATCCTGTCATAGCTGTCATACGTGGAGGCAGTGTCAGCATGAGCTCTGGATCGATTAACGCTTCACAAGGGAAAAATTCAGGGTGAAACAGTGTTAGTTTTGCATGTTGCTCAAGGTCGGTAATCACTGCCGCTTGCGTCACTTGAGAGCCAGTTCCCGATGTTGTAGGTACAGCGATCAAAGGTACGACTTTCGCGGGTAGTGGGTTGACGTCCCCAAACGGTGAATCATAAGTGGCAAACCAATGGGCCCAATCTAGAGACTCTGCATTGATCGTTGCCGAAATGATTTTTGCTGTATCAATCGATGAACCACCACCAATGGCCAAAACCACATCACAGTTATTTCCGATGGCCACTTGGCGGCCAAGTTCAACGACGGTTGTAGGCGGATTCGGTACGACACCATCAAAATGAGTCACTTCAATTCCTTGCTCTGAAAGCAAAGTAAAAATGCGGTCATAGGCTGTAATGCCGTTCACTTAAGAGTGAACGGCATTTTTGTTCTTAGCATACCGTTGTG
>NZ_JBFSPI010000065.1:0-28753 GCF_041464685.1 Vibrio sp. 10N.237.312.B06 | reverse complement strand
AGTAAGACTCGCTACACTGTGCGATCTAAACACCTTAAATGATAGGTGTTGGCTATTAAAGCGACTTTTTGTTATTGCTCATAATATCAGCTACTTAGGTTGAGCATCGATACATTGGCCATTAATGTCTGTCACACTTGGGTTCATTAAGTGTAGGTACAGCGGGATGATGTCGAGTGGCGTTTTTAATTTGTTCGCATCTTCACCTGGGTACGCTTTTGCACGCATGCGTGTTTGAGTACCGCCTGGGTTAATCGCATTAACACGGATATCGGTACCTTCAAGCTCATCGGCTAAGATCTGCATCATGCCTTCTGTTGCAAACTTTGAAATTGCGTAAGTGCCCCAGAACGCTCGGCCAGAGTGACCAACCGTTGAAGAGGTAAAGACAATACGACCCGCTTCCGCTTTCTTAATGACTGGCAGTAACGCTTGAGTCATTAGAAATTCAGCTTTAACGTTGATTTGCATGACGCCATCAAACGTTTCTTCATCGATTTGATCGAATGGACTTAACGTGCCAAGCACACCTGCGTTATGCAGTAGACCATCTAAACGACCGAACTGTGATTCAATGGTTTCAGCCATGTCGATGTAGTTCTGTTTTGTAGCGCCTTTTAAATCCAATGGGATAATCGCAGGCTGTGGGTAACCAGCGCTTTCGATTTCATCGTAAATCAATTCAAGGTTTTTGACATTGCGGCCTAACAGAATAACAGTTGCACCATGTTGAGCGAAACTTAGCGCGGCTTGGCGACCAATGCCAGCACCGGCACCTGTAACCAAAATTACTTTATCTTTGAGGGCATCTGTAGAGATTGGGTAATCCACTGTGCTTATCCTTCTTTCTTTTATTATGTTCGTCATTCCATTGATGTTTAATCACACAGATAACCGCAGGAATGATGAGAAATTCTTGGTAATCGTGACAAGATGGTTACAATACACTAATTCATACAATAGGGGATATGACATTGGAATTTTTGTTGGACTACGGCTTGTTTTTAGCCAAGATTGCGACCGTTGTAATCGCCATCATTGCAATTTTAGTGATAGCTAAATCTGTGGGTGGAAAATCAAGCGCAATTAAAGGTGAGCTGGAAATCACGAACCTATCTGAGCATCACAAACAAACGATTGAACAACTAGAGCACCATTTGCATGATGATGCTTTCATCAAAGCCCGTGATAAAGCAGAAAAGAAAGCGGAAAAAGAAAAAGTAAAATCACGTGGCAAAGAAGTGAAAAAAGCAGCGAAAGAGGGTGAGCTTGATAGCAAGCGTGAACCACATCTATTCGTTCTCGATTTTAACGGCAGCATTGATGCGAAAGAAGTGGCTTCGCTACGTGAAGAGGTAACGGCGGTTCTAGCTGTGGCTCGTGAAGGTGATGAAGTCTTGCTTAAGCTTGAGTCTGGCGGTGGCATGGTTCACGGCTATGGTTTGGCGTCTTCTCAACTCGACCGTATCAAAGCAGCAGGCCTGCCTCTGACTATCTCGGTAGACAAAGTAGCCGCGAGTGGTGGTTACATGATGGCATGTATCGCGGACAAAATTGTATCTGCACCTTTTGCTATTGTTGGCTCTATTGGTGTTATTGCTCAACTGCCAAACTTCAATAAATTACTTAAAAAGCATGACATTGAGTTCGAACAGCTAACGGCGGGTGAGTACAAACGCACACTTACTATGTTTGGTGAGAACAGCGATAAAGCACGCGAGAAGTTTAAAGAAGAGCTCGAAGAGACACATGGCCTATTCAAAGACTTCATCCGTGACCATCGTCCAGCTCTCGATCTTGAAAAAGTAGCAACGGGTGAGCACTGGTTTGGTACACAAGCACATGAGCTTGGGCTGGTGGATGAGATCAGCACTTCTGATGATTTAGTCGTAGCGGCATGTAAGGACAAAACGGTTCTAGCGATTCACTACGTACAGAAGAAAAAGCTGTCAGACAAACTAGCGGGCGTGGCAGGTAAATCTGCAGACAGCGTGCTGATGAAGCTGATTGAACGCGGCCAAAAGCCGATTGTTTAAGCTTATTTAGCTTTAGCTTTAGCTCTAGTATCTAGGTTTAGTGCCTTGCGTCTATTGAAGACGTTTGAGCCTTAAAAAGAAAGCGCATAAGTCATCAGACTTATGCGCTTTTTTATTGCTCCACTTCCGAGTGGGTGACCACTATGTTGTAGGGGGAGCGGAGTTTTATACCAAGCACTTACTTACTGTGATTGATATTAAATCTTGGCTCCATAATCATTACGTTTTGGACAAGTAGTCAGAATCTCTCTATGACCCGTATCTTTGAGCTCTTCCAAAATCACATCAAAGCCCCATAAGCGATAGAGATGTTTCATCACTTCGTCGTAGCCTTTATCAAGCGGTATACGGCCGTGAGGCACATACTGCAGTGTCATCGAGCGATCACCACGAACATCGACGTTAAACACCTGAATATTCGGCTCAAGGTTACTTAGGTTGTATTGCGCCGCAAGCTTTTCACGAATCAAGCGATAGCCTGGGTCATCGTGAATAGCACTTATCTCAATGGTGTTTTTTCGGTCGTCGTCGAGCACAGAAAATAGTTTAAAGTCTCGAATGATCTTTGGTGAGAGGTATTGGCTGATGAAGCTTTCATCTTTGAAATTGTGCATGGCAAAGTGCACCGCTTCTAACCAATCACTTCCGGCTAACTCAGGGAACCACTCTTTGTCTTCATCGGTTGGTTCTTCACAGATACGTCGGATGTCTCTAAACATCGCAAAGCCAAGCGCATAAGGGTTTATCCCGCTGAAATAAGGGCTATTGTAGGCGGGTTGTGCGACCACGCTGGTGTGGCTGTGTAGGAATTCTAATATGAACTTGTCACTCACCAAGCCTTCGTCGTAAAGGTGGTTAAGAATGGTGTAATGCCAGAAAGTTGCCCAGCCTTCGTTCATTACTTGAGTTTGCTTTTGAGGGTAGAAGTATTGGCTCACCTTGCGAACAATGCGAACACACTCACGCTGCCAAGGTTCAAGTAGTGGTGCGTTCTTCTCGATAAAGTAGAGAATATTTTCTTGAGGTTCGCTAGGAAAGCGGATTTTTGTCTCTTTTTCCTTGTCTTGATTTTTAGGCACAGTTCTCCACAGCTCATTGACTTGAGATTGCAGATACGCTTCACGTTCTTCTTGCCTTGCTGTCTCTTCAGCTATGGAAATCTTCTCAGGGCGTTTGTATCTGTCTACGCCGTAATTCATGAGGGCATGACAAGAATCGAGAAGTTGTTCGACTTCGGCAACACCGTATTTTTCTTCACAATCGGTAATGTATTTTTTAGCGAATAATAGGTAGTCGATGATGGAACTGGCATCGGTCCAGGTTTGGAATAGGTAGTTGCCCTTAAAGAAAGAGTTATGGCCGTAACAAGCATGAGCCATTACGAGCGCCTGCATCGTGACCGTGTTCTCTTCCATCAGATATGCGATACAAGGATCTGAATTGATCACGATTTCGTACGCTAATCCCATCTGACCATGCTTGTAGTTTTGCTCGGTTTGAATGAATTTTTTGCCAAATGACCAGTGATTGTAATTGATCGGCATACCGATGCTCGAGTAAGCATCCATCATCTGCTCAGAAGTAATCACTTCAATTTGGTTCTGGTAAGTATCTAAACGGTAATGCTGCGCCACACGTTTGATTTCTACGTGATATTGTTCCAAGAGGTTGAATGTCCAATCTGGACCATCAGGCAGCATCTTGTCGTTTCTCTTCTGTGTCGCTTTATCTCTATCTGCAATGTTTGATTTCTCTGCAACGTTTGATTTCGCTGTCATGGCAAGCCCCCTTACGCTGTCTCTTTCTGGAACAGTTCTCTAAACACAGGAAAAATATCATCCACCGTTTTAATATTTTTCATGGCGAAGTTGTCAAAGCTACTCTCGAGTTTTTCGTATTCGTGCCAAAGTGTTTGATGAGAGCGGCGTGTTATTTCGATGTAAGAGTAATATTGGCAAGTTGGCAGAAGTGTATTGACTAATAGCTCTTTACAACGAGGCGAGTCATCAGCCCAGTTATCGCCATCAGAGGCTTGTGCTGCATAGATGTTCCACTCATTTGCAGGATAGCGATCTGCGACAATTTCCTTCATCAGTTTCAGTGCACTGGAAACGATGGTGCCACCGGTTTCTTGTGAATAGAAAAACTCGTGTTCGTCGACTTCTTTAGCCTGAGTATGGTGACGAATAAACACAACATCGACGTTTTCGTAGGTGCGATTTAGGAACAGATACAGAAGGACATAAAAGCGCTTCGCAATGTCTTTCGTGGCTTGATCCATTGAGCCAGATACATCCATTAGGCAGAACATGACGGCTTGGCTAGATGGAATAGGGCGCTTCTCGTAGTTTTTAAAACGCAGGTCGAAGGTGTCAATAAATGGCACGCTTTCAATTTTTTTACGTAACTCGGCAATCTCTTCTTTTAAACGACTTTCTTCAAAGGGTTGTGCTGGTTCCGTCATTTTAACTTGGTCAAGCTGCTCCATCAGTAGGTTAAGCTCGCGCTTTTTACCTGCTGTCATCGCGGTTCTACGAGCCAGAGATTGCTGCAGTGAACGCACGATTGCGATGTTGGAAGGAATCCCCGCGCTTTGATAACCAGAGCGATGTGTCTTCCATTCGGTGATTTTGTTGACCTGATTCTTCTCTAGATTAGGAAGAGCTAAATCTTCAAAGAGAATATCAAGATATTCATCTTTTGAAATTTGGAATGTAAATTCATCTTGGCCTTCGCCATCAGGGCTTGCGTCACCCTGGCCTGCGCCACCACCTTGACCGCCACCTTTAGGACGTTCAATTTTATCGCCCGTGATGAACTGGTCATTACCTGGGTGAACGCGTTCTCTTACGCCGCCTTGACCTTGGTGAAAGCTTGGCTCTTTGATGTCTTTATGGGGAATAGTGACGTCTTCACCGGTTTCAGTATTGGTGATTGAGCGTCGGTTGACTGCATCGGCCACAGATTCTTTGATTTGCTCTTTATGGCGTCGTAAGAAACGCTGTCTATTCACAGCACTCTTATTCTTGCCATTGAGCCTCCGATCGATAAATTGTGCCATAAGAACTCCCTCTCAGCTGATGTTGCGATCCTACTTTTTATTCGGGTATAAGAGTTATTAGTTTACTAAAGCTATTCGTTCGTTAGGGTATAAAGTTATTGGTTTGTACGAGCTGCCCAATTGAGCAGCTCAATACAGTTTGGTTATGAGGATTTACGAACTCTTAGGTACCACTCAGATAGCAGTCTCACTTGTTTCTCGGTGTAGCCTTTTTCCATCATACGAGCAACGAAGTCGTCGTGTTTTTTCTGATCATCCGTTGAGGTCTTAGCATTGAACGAAATAACAGGAAGTAGCTCTTCTGTGTTAGAGAACATTTTCTTCTCAATTACAGTGCGCAGTTTCTCGTAGCTCGTCCAAACTGGGTTTTGACCGTTATTGTTGGCTTTGGCACGAAGCACGAAGTTCACAATCTCATTTCGGAAATCTTTAGGGTTACTGATCCCTGCTGTTTTCTCGATTTTCTCTAGTTCACCATTCAGAGAAGCACGGTCAAATAGCTGTCCTGTTTCTGGATCGCGGTACTCTTGGTCTTGAATCCAGAAGTCCGCGTAGGTGACATAGCGGTCGAAGATATTCTGTCCGTACTCAGAGTAAGACTCTAGGTAAGCGGTTTGAATTTCTTTACCAATGAATTCTACGTAACGCGGTACTAGGTATCCTTTCAAGAACTCAAGATACTTCTCAGCGGTCTCTTGAGGGAACTGCTCACGTTCAATTTGCTGTTCAATCACGTAGAACAAGTGAACCGGGTTTGCCGCCACTTCGGCTTGGTCGAAGTTAAATACACGAGACAGGATCTTAAAGGCGAAACGCGTTGATAGCCCAGACATGCCTTCGTCAACGCCGGCATAATCTCGGTACTCTTGGTAGCTCTTCGCTTTTGGATCGGTGTCTTTTAGAGTTTCACCATCGTAAACACGCATTTTTGAGAACAGAGAAGAGTTTTCAGGCTCTTTCAGTCTCGATAGGATGCTGAATTGCGATAGCAGATCGAGTGTGCTTGGTGAACAAGGGGCTTTGGATAGCTCACTGTGCTCAAGCAGTTTTTGGTAGATCTTAACTTCTTCAGAGACGCGCAGACAGTAAGGGACTTTTACAATGTACACACGGTCGAGGAAGGCTTCGTTGTTTTTGTTGTTACGGAAGGTCTGCCACTCGGATTCGTTTGAGTGAGCTAGAATCATACCGTCAAATGGCAGTGCAGAAAGTCCTTCAGTACCGTTGAAGTTACCTTCTTGTGTTGCCGTTAGGAGTGGGTGCAAGACTTTGATTGGCGCCTTGAACATCTCTACGAATTCCATCACACCTTGGTTTGCTTTACACAGTGCACCAGAGTAACTGTAGGCATCAGGGTCATCTTGAGAAAAGTGCTCAAGTTTACGAATATCGACTTTACCTACAAGTGAAGAGATATCTTGGTTGTTTTCATCACCAGGTTCTGTCTTCGCGATCGCAACTTGGTCGAGAATAGAAGGGCGCAGTTTGATGACTTTGAATTTGGATATGTCACCACCGAAGTCATGGAGGCGTTTTGCTGCCCAAGGTGACATGATAGAGCGTATGTAACGTTTCTCTATTCCGTACTCTTGTTTCAAAAGCTCGCCATCTTCGTTTACGTCAAATAGACAGAAGGGGTGATCATTCACTGGGCTTCGCTCACCATCGGCAGACAGCACATAGATTGGTAGCTTTTGCATCAGTGCTTTGAGTTTTTCAGCAAGGGAAGATTTACCACCGCCCACAGGGCCAAGTAGATAAAGGATTTGCTTACGTTCTTCTAAACCTTGCGCTGCATGTTTTAGATAAGAAACAATCTGTTCAATCGCGTCTTCCATGCCGTAGAAATCTTTAAATTCACTGTAGCGTGAGATGACACGGTTCGAGAAAATACGACTTAGTTGAGGATCTTGAGCAGTGTCAATGACCTCCGGTTCGCCAATGGCGAGTAATAAGCGCTCGGCAGCATTCGCGTAAGCACTTTTATCGTCTTTACACAGCCCTAAGAACTCTTGCAATGTCAGCTCTTCTTCCTTGGCTGCTTCATAACGTGATTGATAGTGGTCAAAAATACTCATAGTCACATTCCCCTTGTTAACCAGTCAAAACTGACGAGCGATTGAAAAATAGGCTCTCCCTACATTTTAAGGTTAGACCCGCTTCGACAATTTTGCTTAACAATTATGTATTTATTTACAATTTTGCGTGTGAAAAACGTAGCGAGCGCAATAGGCAACTTGAGGCGTGTGGAATCGAATTATTTTACATTCGAGCGGATCTAACCGTTTGTTTTGTGATTTTAGGTCGCTTAACAATACTCACACTGGATTTATGTGTATTAGATGTATAACTGAGCTCTATTGATTTTTTGGAATGAAGTACCATATAATGCGCAGCGTTATCCAAAGTTGCTCAATAAATAGGTAAATATAGTGAAGAATAATGGGTTAAAAATAGTGGCTATCAGTGTGGCGTTACTGGCTTCGACAGCAACGCATGCAAAAATATCGCAGTGGTCACTGGGCGTTGCCGCCTCTTATTCTCCTGCTGTCTATAAAGAGACGCCGTCAAATCGTACGGTGATTCCCATGATTGGTTATGAAGGTGAGCATTTTTTCATGCGTGGATTCAGTGCGGGTTATCGCTTGCTACCTGCAGGTTCACCACAGAATATTGTGTTTAGAGCGGTTTATGATCCAAGAACATTAAAGCCAAGTGACTCTGATAATGCTGATATCCAGAAGTTAGATGAGCGTAAAGCGTCGGTGTTGGGAGGTGTAAGCTATCAAGTGATTACATTGGTCGGTATGTTTGAAGCGACAGCGGGCTCAGACTTAGGGTTTAGGCACAATGGCATCTATGCAGAAGCGGCATGGCGCCTACCAATTCGTCGTAATGGCTGGGCGATTACACCATCTATTGGTTACTCGTATAACAGTAAGCGTTTGAATAATCACCTGTACGGGGTGAGTTCAGCAGAAGCGTCGAGAACTAATTTGAACGAGTTCGATGCAGACTGGGATGGTCAGTACTTTATTGGTTTAGGTGGTTATCTGCATGTGACGCCAAATGTTCGAGTAACCGGCGGTGTGCGATATACCAACCTTGAAGGTGATATTGAGAACAGCCCAATACTTGAAAGCGGTATTAATATGGCAGCGAATGTTGGCGTAGCATACGTCTTCTAGGTGCTGTTGTTTTTCTCGTTATAGACGAAAAGAAAAAAGGGTTACTCATGATGATAAACCCTTTTTATTGGTTCACCGCGGCTTTCCGGAGAAAGCCGCTTTTATCTTCAAGAAGAAGTAGACTGTATCTCGATACCCCCAATTTCAGATAATAAGTGCTACATTCACTTGATTAGCTTTATCTTGTTGTTTACCCATATTCCAATGTGCAAGTATTTAACGGGGAACTTGCCGATGCGATAATGCCGTGAAGATAAGGACTCAGTTTTTGAACGAACTCTTTCAATGGCTTAATTCCACTCTCTTATACCTGTTCATATAACACCTCCCAGAGCCCCTTCTTTTCGATGAAACCTATTTGATCTAGATGTCAACAACATTCGAAATCTTATTTTACATATAAGTCGTGTGTATATGCCTTGCGTGTCACGTTTTGTACGGAAATAATATGATTAATTATTATCAATAAAAATTGATAGCTATTTTATTTATGCTGAGGGATATGGGTTAAATAGCTTTAATGAGTATTAAATATGGAGATTTAACTTGGTTTTCAGGATGAATTGTTTAATTTACGATGCGTTAGAATTAAATAGTAAACAGTTTTTTATTCGCGTTTACGGTTTAGCATGGTTATGGGCATTGATCTTTGTTTTTTTAGATTATTTCCTTCTAAATGGCTTTGGTAATATTCTTCTGGATACGAGTGATGATGAAATTTTTTCTGCATTGTTTTTTATATTAATTGATGCACCATTTACTGAAACTCTAATATTTCAATGTTTTATACAAACGATTCTTCGTCATGCACAAGGAAGCCCAACATTCTCAATTTTAGGTTCAGCTACTATATTTTCTTTGTGTCACCTAGGTAATTCTACGATAAACGCAATTATAGTGTTGGCAACTGGACTTGCTCTAGCTTTAACATATGAATATGTACGGATGAGATATGGCAATATTTATGCTTGCCTTTCTGTCTTTATTTCTCATATGTTATGGAATGTAATTTCAGCGGTGGTTATGCCATTACTGTTTATTATCTTTGACTTAAAATAAAACAAGTTCTACATGCCCGAATTCAACTGCGAAGTGCGACACTCTCCAATATCAAGCAGCCAATGCCATTTCTTTAAAGACCATCGCTGGTGGTGTTCGTTATACCAACCTTGAAGGTGATATTGAAAATAGCCCAATACTTGAAAGTGGCATTAACATGGCCGCTAACGTCGGTGTCGCTTATGTATTCTAGGTGCTTTGGCTTATCGCTTTATATATGAATATTAAAAAAGGGTTACTCATGATGAGTAACCCTTTTTTTGAAATTTTATAAGCCTAGTTAAAGCTAATCTTCTAATGCACTAAGCACTAAATATTTGAGATAGCTCTGTCGCACATAGGTGGTACTGACGAGGGCAGTTACGCCACGTTGTTAGCATGCGACGGTACTTTTCTAACATTGGCATTTGACTATTGAAGTGGTGATCTGCTTTGTCAAATTGAGGGTAAAGTCCTTCAGAGTCAACAAGGAAACGCACGTAATGTACGATTTGTGCTTCAGAAGCGATATCGAAACCTAGGAATTGTAGACGACGTTGGTCGACTTCCGCACGCTCTTGATCTGCAAGCATTTTATTCGACTCTTGCATCGCATGGTACATCTCCATAATGTCGATAATTTCGCGACATTCTGCTTCAGTTAAACAACCAAATTCTTTGTTAAGCTCACGCATTTGGAGTTCGTAACCACGTTCTACAATCGTTTGTAGACGCTGGTATTTAGCTGAGTTCTCAGGATCCATTTGAGACATTAGGTAGTATTGATTTGATAGAATTAGACGCTGAGCATTGGTCATTTCCATGGGAGGAACCTCACTAAAAAACTAAATGTTATATTATTTTGTTGCAGTAAGAGTAACAGCATTCCTAAGAGTGGAAACATGATCTCAACACGGATTTAATATGATTTTTTGAATTGATAAACAAAAGTTGTAAAGAAAAGTGAAAGGATTGTTTTAACCAAAAAAGAAAATGCCCCAATCGAAATTGAGGCGTTTGAAATCACTATTAACGTAAGTCTAAATTAGTATTTTACGTTTGAATGGTATTGACTGAGGATAGCAACAATCTCGTCCATTTTTTCTTTGCTTGGCGGATTTGTACCTTCAAGAGGGTAGTCGTGACCCAATGCTTCCCACTTATGAGCACCTAGCTTGTGGTATGGAAGCAGTTCTACTTTTTCGATGTTATCCATGTCCTTAATGAATTCACCCAGAAGATGCGCATCTTCTGGCGTATCTGTGTAGCCAGGAACAATCACATAACGAATCCACGTCTTCTTACCTATTTTGTGTAGGTAGCGTGCAAAATCCAGAGTACGTCGGTTGGATACACCAATGAAATCGTGGTGAATTTCATCTCGCATATGTTTAAGATCCAGCATTACCAGATCAGAGGCTTCTAGTACTTCATCGACCACTTCAGTGTGTTTACGAATATAGCCATTAGTATCAAGACAAGTGTGGATGCCTTCAGCTTGAGCCGCGCGGAAAAAATCACGAACAAACTCAGGTTGTAGCATCGCTTCGCCACCTGAACAGGTGATACCACCGCCAGAGGCTTTCATGAAATGACGGTATGATTTTGCTTCGTTAATGATCTCTTCGACCGTTACTTCCTTTCCGTCATGAAGATCCCATGTATCGCGATTATGGCAGTACATACAACGCATTAAGCAGCCTTGAAGAAACACAATAAAGCGGATACCAGGGCCATCGACAGTACCACAAGATTCGAATGAGTGAATGCGACCAGTTGTAGACATGAGCTATTCTCGTATAGGAATTTATACCGTTTATTTTATTACAAAAACGGTACATAAAATAGGGTCAAATGGTAACTAGGTCTTTAAAAATAAAGGCAATCACCTGTGAAGATGATTGCCTTTATTTAACTTGAAAAGCAGGCGGTGAAAGCCTTTTCTATGGCTAGAAGAAAGCAAACATAGTGATGCCACCAGTACCGTACACTGACTTTGTTGCTTCTTGGTAATCGGGTGTTTTTGCGGTAAGTGCGAAAGATGCACCAACGTATTGGTTATACCAAGCAACACCAAGTATCGCTGTCGCTTGAATGTTCTCTAAAGTGACATCGTAGATCGCAGGATCTTGGTCATTTTTCTTTGCATAATCATTAACACCGGAACGATCCCCTTCGACAGTCAGGTCATTAAATCGGTAACGCCCTTCAAGACCTGCGTAAGTAAACCAACCTGTATTTGAAGCACCTATCATGCCTGCTTTGAATGGGTTTTCTGTGCTGATGTTCGCTGCGCCAAAGTTGCCGCCCAAGTCAGTACCCCAACGGAACATAAATCCAGTAGAAATGTCGCTTCTAAAATTACCAACGTTGATCTCTGATACGTTAGATATCTCGAAGTCAGTATTCGCTAATGCTTGATTACGCATTAGGTTGAAATGACTTAAGTAACCAAGGCTACCTGCGTACTCATCATCAACTTGATACTTCCAACCCATAGGTTCGTCTGATTTAGTGATTGAGTGAACCAGTTTTTGAGCGTCTTCGGAAAGTGCTCGCTCGCCTGTAGTACCAAACGTGATGTTAAAACGCTGGGCTTGTTGTGGGTTCAAGCTGATGTAGTTGAATTCTGTATGTAGGTAACCTGCGTATGGACGATCATTGGCTGATGGTTTTTCTAATTCAATGTCAGAAGGCGTGTACATCTTGTGACCAATGGTGATTTCCCACTTATCTAAAGAGCTTGCGCCCCAATAGGAAAGGCTCAATGGTTTTACCCAAGCGTATGGCGTAATACTTGACGATGTGTAACCCAGAAATAAACCGTTGGTATAGTCTTGGTCGACACCAAAGATACCATCGTTGTCTAACGCAAAAGTTAACGTAGAGCGTTCAGATGCCAGTGATGAACAAGAGAGGAGAATCAGTGGTAAATAACGAAGGTATTTCATGTAGCGGTTACTCTAAAATGATGAACAGAAATAGTACCGTAGTTTGAGTGGATTTGTAGAAAAAAAGTGAATGCGAGTGTGCTTTTTGTGGCCAATCTAATCTTTCTTGGGGGAGGGGGTATTGATGAGATTTAGAGTAGATATAAAAAAGCCCCGCACATTGGCGAGGCTAATAGTTTTTACTGTCTATTGAGCGTGAGCTTATAGAGACTCAGTAAATGTACGTGCGATTACGTCAGCTTGCTGCTCTGTAGTCAGAGAGTTAAAGCGTACAGCGTAACCAGAAACACGAATCGTTAGCTGAGGGTATTTCTCAGGGTGCTTAACTGCGTCTTCTAGAGTTTCACGGTTAAGAACGTTCACGTTAAGGTGTTGACCACCTTCAATGCCAGCTTCGTGGTGGAAGTAACCATCCATTAGGCCTGCAAGGTTAGCACGTTGGCTATCTTCTTCTTTACCTAGCGCGTTTGGCACGATAGAGAAAGTGTAAGAGATACCATCTTGAGCATCAGCAAACGGTAGTTTACCTACAGACGTTAGTGAAGCTACAGCGCCTTTCTCATCACGACCGTGCATTGGGTTTGCACCAGGAGCGAAAGGAGCGCCAGCACGACGACCGTCTGGAGTGTTACCTGTTTTCTTACCGTAAACCACGTTAGACGTGATAGTAAGAACTGACTGTGTAGGGATTGAATCACGGTAAGTCTTAAGCTTACGGATCTTGTTCATGAACGTAGAAACTAGTTCACAAGCAATGTCATCTACACGAGAGTCGTTGTTACCGTATTTAGGGTAATCGCCTTCGATTTCGAAGTCAGTTGCAATGCCATCTTCGTCGCGGATTGGTTTAACAGTCGCGAATTTGATTGCAGACAGTGAGTCAGCAGCAACAGACAGACCAGCGATACCACAAGCCATAGTACGACGAACGTCGCGGTCATGAAGAGCCATTAGAGACGCTTCGTAGCTGTACTTGTCGTGCATGAAGTGAATGCTGTTTAGAGCTGTCACGTATTGCTTAGCTAACCAGTCCATGAAGTGATCTAGACGGTCCATTACTTTATCGTAATCAAGAACAGCGTCAGTCATTGGCGCTTCTTTAGGACCAACTTGCATCTTAAGTTTTTCGTCCACACCGCCGTTGATTGCGTAAAGCATTGTTTTCGCAAGGTTAGCACGAGCACCGAAGAACTGCATTTGCTTACCAACGATCATTGGTGATACACAACAAGCGATTGCGTAATCATCAGAACCAAGGTCAGGACGCATTAGGTCATCATTTTCGTACTGGATAGAAGAAGTATCGATAGATACCTTCGCACAGAAACGCTTGAAGCCGTCAGGCAGTTGCTCAGACCAAAGAACTGTGATGTTTGGCTCTGGAGAAGGACCCATAGTGTATAGAGAGTTAAGGAAACGGAAGTTCGAACGCGTTACTAGCGTACGACCATCAACACCCATACCACCCATAGACTCTGTAGCCCAGATTGGGTCGCCAGAGAATAGCTCATCGTACTCAGGAGTACGTAGGAAACGAACCATACGCAGCTTCATTACGAAGTGGTCGATCATCTCTTGTGCTTGGTCTTCTGTGATTTTGCCAGCAGCGATATCACGCTCGATGTAGATGTCTAGGAAAGTCGAAGTACGACCTAGAGACATTGCAGCACCGTTTTGAGATTTAACCGCAGCTAGGTAGCCGAAGTAAGTCCACTGAATAGCTTCTTGAGCAGTTTGAGCTGGCTCAGAGATATCGAAACCGTATTTCTCAGCCATTTGCTTGATTTGACCTAGAGCACGATGTTGCTCAGAGATCTCTTCACGCAATTGCATTGTAGCAGCAAGATCTTCGCCGTTCTCGAAACGCTCTTGTAGAGAAGCGAATTGAGCAGCTTTGTCTTTCATTAGGAAGTTGATACCGTAAAGTGCAACACGACGGTAGTCACCAATGATACGACCACGGCCGTAAGCATCAGGAAGACCAGTCAGAACACCAGACTTACGACATTTTAGGATATCAGGAGTGTAGATATCGAAAACGCCAGCATTGTGTGTTTTGCGGTATTCTGAGTAGATTTTTGAAACCATTGGGTCAAGAGTTTCACCGTATGCTTTACAAGAACCTTCAACCATACGTACACCACCGTTAGGGATGATTGCACGTTTTAGTGGCTTCTCAGTTTGTAGACCAACGATAGTCTCAAGATCTTTCTCAATGTAACCTGCATCGTGAGCAGTAATGGTAGAGATAACAGAAGTATCGAAATCTACAGGTGCTTTAGTTGCGTTTTCCTGTTTGATACCTTCCATTACCGAAGACCAAAGCTTGTTAGTTGCTTCAGTACCCTCAGAAACTAGGAAAGACTCGTCGCCTTCATATGGCGTGTAGTTCTTTTGAATGAAATCACGAACGTTTACTTCGCTTTGCCACTCACCTGCAGCAAAATCTTCCCAAGCTTTAGCAAATTGCTCTGCCATGACATACCTACCTTTTTAGTAGAAAAAATACGTACATTAACACTGTTGAGCCAGCGCCCCTCGTAAGGGTAGTACACTCTTATTAATAACAATATATATGAGCATATGAGCATATGAGCGTCATATGGTTATATATATTGTCACTACCTTTTATATGTTGTCTTTACTCTATGTATTCAAGACTACGCTAAAAAATTTCTGCAAACCTTAAACTAAATCAATAAATGCCAAAAAAAATTGAAAAAATTTGAGTGGCAGGGGTTGCCACCCAAACTTTTTTTTAATCCCAATACTACTTTTGTGTAGTAATGAGCATTATAGCCAAGCTTTTAGGCCATATTGACTTTCTAGCATACCAACTGCAAGCATTGCTACTAAACAGATAACTAAAACGCCAACTGGGATTACAATCTTGTCTACAAATGATAGACGCTTCGCACGCTCTTTATCACCAATTAGACCGTTGTTATCAAGAAGCATAGTCAGAGCCCATGCTAATACAGGGTTAACAACCGCTGAACCGAAGATACAGATACCAGCTGCTTGAGAATCCTTTGAATCCTTAACCATTTGCATACCCGCTTCAAGTAGAGGTAGAGATACACCTACAAGTAGCGCAACACGCATCACTGGTGGCCATACTGCAACGTCCATTGGGAAACCAAGAATCGCAACAATAATACATAGAGAACCAAGCAAGATTGCGCCGCCAGGAATTGGACGTTTCGCGATTGCTGCTGGGATCATGTAAGTACCCCAAGAAGAAGTGATGTTACCACCACCAACCGCTGTACCCACCATTTGACGAACTGAACACATAGTCATAGTGTCATCAACGTCCATCAGAACTTTTTCAGACTTTTTAGGGTAGTTTAGTTCTTGGAAGATACGGTGACCTAGGAAGTCAGGTGACCACATCGCTACCGCTAGGATTGCAAATGGTAGAGAAGCGATGAAGTGTTCAACGTTTGGCAAGCCAAGCATCCAACCTTCAGAAGTCGAACCCCACCAGTAAACTGGGTTTAGGTTTGGGATACCCATTTCAGTTTCGAATACGATATCGAAACCAGCGCCCAATGCTAATGCAATAGCAAGGCCTGTGAATGCACAAACTGGGATAGCTAACCAACGCTTGTTTACTTTTGCTAAGAAAGCATAGATAGCAATAGTAATAGCAAGAACGATTAAGCCAACGTAACCCATGCTACCCGCTTCAACAGTAGAAGATTGAAGACCAACCGCCCATGCTTGAATCGAGTTAATTTGGCTCATGGTACCCGTTAGGCCTAAGAAAATGAGCAAGCCACCAGCGGTACCTTCCGAAGTCAGGTTAACCAGCTTGGAGCCGCCTTTTAGGAAACTTAGGATTAGACCGAAGACACCGATAAGGATAGCCAATGCAAGAGGGTGAGCACCAGCGAGAGCGATGGTACCAATAAGAGGAATCATTGGGCCGTGGTTACCGGCAAGGTTTGCTTTAGGGTTGAAAAAACCAGAAGCAAGGATACAGAACAGCAGTGCAGGAATCAGCATTTCTACACGAGCAACTTCAATCGCGAAGTCTTTACCTAGGTTTACGTGATCCCAAGCTTGAGTTAGGCCGTCAGCCCAAGACATCATTACTGCAGAGTACATCGCGATGATACCGATGGTACCAGCAAGTGCAGGAACAAGATCTTCAAGTTCAAAACGGAAATCACGGCCTGGAAGGTTTAGGCCAAAACGACGAGGCTTCATGATTTGAAGTTCGTGATCTAAGTAATCTGAGCGGCTCTCAAATTCAGAAGCAGGGCGGTGTAGCTCTTTATAGCTTTTCTCTTCTACTTCAGAGTTCGCATTATTCACAACGTCTGACATAGATTCCTCATATTTTTATGTTAGTAATTCTAAAATTGAATTATAAAATTTCGCGTAATTGCGTTATTTCTTAGTTATAACTTATTAATATTATGTTGCACGGCTTTGATGTGCTTTATGCAGCTAAGTTAAAAGAAATGTTTGGCATTTTTAATGCCTTATTCTTTGCTGCTGAGTCTAACAAGCTTACCCTTTAGGGTGATTGATCTTGATCACTTTATGAGTTTATGTGAAAGAAAGCTACAAAACGAAGCGATTCATTAACGTACCGTTGATGAATTGTGTAATTAGTTTTCACAAATTGACGTTAGCTATCTTCTTCATGTCTTGCTCTACATAGCATCAGCCGGATACCTCTTACTTACTGAGTGGTTTCACTATTAGTAACTGGTCTCTTAGTTGCCTATGAAGTTTTAACCACTCAACGACCTTCAAATAACGTTCTCGTATAGTGAGTTTGGTGTACTACTGCGGGTGTTAGATTTTGTCGGAAGCGCAGTTTTTAAGTTCACAAAACGTGTTTTTCTTGTGAGGCATCAAGCTACGAGAATCTCATTTTGATTAACTTTATTTAAACAATGTCAGAGTCGCAATTACAGCTTGTTGATACATTTCATTCAGTAAATTGAGACTAAAACGCTATTCATTGCATAATAAGTCAGAGTTAATCGCTATTTATTCTCAATTATTAGGTTAATAATTTGTTGCATGTTGTTTCGTGTGGTGCTAGTTTGTATCGCATGAAAAGGTCGGAGTACCTTGCATTTTCACAAACTTGGGAGAGAAAGCGCATGAAAGATGTACCAGCGCTGGACATAAAGGATTTACACAAAACGTTTGGTCAAAATGAAGTTTTAAAGGGAATTTCACTTTCTGCGCATAAAGGCGATGTAGTATCGATTATCGGATCTTCAGGGTCGGGTAAAAGTACTTTCCTTAGATGTATCAACCTTTTAGAGACACCTACTGCTGGCGAGATTTGGGTTAATGGTGAATTAATTCAAATGAAGAACAACCGCCAAGGTGTTTCTGTTCCTGCCAATGAAAAACAAGTACAGCGAATCCGTTCTCGCTTAGCAATGGTTTTTCAGGGTTTCAACCTGTGGTCTCATCTGACCGTTCTCGAAAATGTTATCGAAGCGCCTGTTCATGTCTTAGGTGTACCTAAAGCACAAGCGATTGAAAATGCTGAGCTGCTACTGAAGAAAGTAGGGCTATATGAACGCAAAGATTACTACCCGGGTCATTTATCTGGTGGACAACAACAGCGTGCGGCGATTGCAAGAGCGTTAGCGGTTGACCCTGAAGTAATGCTATTTGATGAACCAACATCGGCACTTGATCCTGAGTTAGTAGGGGAAGTACTTGGTGTAATGCGCGATCTAGCAGAAGAGGGAAGAACCATGCTTGTGGTAACACATGAAATGGCTTTTGCTCGTGACGTATCAAATCATGTGATGTTCTTACATCAAGGCTTGGTGGAAGAACAGGGCGATCCAGCTAAACTGTTTACTGAGCCTGAATCTGAGCGATTACAACAATTTATCTCATCGATTTACTAATCAGAATTGAAATGCTGTTGCTAAGGTAAATGGCGACAGTGTTAACAATGAAACACAACAAGTAACAACAAACACAATATTAAAATTAGCAAAACATAAAAACCTAAATCACAGGAGTAGGGATATGAAAAAGTGGTTATTAGTCGCGGCACTTGCTGCAACTGCTGCAACGGGCGTAGCTCAAGCAAAAGAATGGAAAACAGTACGTTTCGGTATTGAAGGTGCTTACCCTCCATTTAGCTGGACAGAAGCTGACGGTTCGTTGAAAGGCTTCGATGTCGATATGGCTAACGCGCTTTGTACTGAAATGCAGGTGAAGTGTAAGATCGTTGCACAAGATTGGGATGGTATTATTCCTTCTCTGCTTGCTCGTAAATATGATGCGATCATTGCGGCAATGTCTATCACGGAAGAGCGCAAGAAAAAGATCGATTTCACAGGTAAATACGCACTTATCCCGAACAAGTTCATCGCTAAAAAAGGTGCAGACCTTAACTTTGATGATCTAAGTGGTCAAAAAATTGCCGTTCAACGTGCAACAACTCACGACAAGTACCTAACAGATAACTACGGCGACACAGTAGAAATCGTTCGTTACGGTTCATTTGACGAAGCTTACCTTGATCTAGCTAACGGTCGTGTTGCTGCTGTACTGGGTGATGCATCTGCTCTAGAAGAAGGTGTACTAAACAAAGCGGGTGGTGAAGACTACGAGTTTGTTGGTCCATCACTCACTGATCCTAAGTGGTTCGGTGAAGGTTTTGGTATTGCTCTACGTAAGCAAGACAAAGATCTGACTAAGCAATTGGATGCCGCAATCCTTTCACTACGTGAAAAAGGCATCTACCAAGATATCGCTGCTAAATACTTCAACTACGACGTATACGGTAAGTAATCTCTAGCGTCACTTCTTAAGGGAGAGGATCACCTCTCCCTGTCTTACCAACTTTTTCGCAGTTCTGTTGGAATTCATTATGTTTGATTTACAAGGATATGAAGCGTCGATCCTGAAAGGGGCGGTGCTTACAATTGAAGTTGCCTTACTGTCGCTAATTTTAGCTATGGTTCTTGGTATGCTAGGTGCCTTAGCAAAACTAGCGCCTTACCGCTGGGCTCGTGCTATTGCAACCCTCTACACAACCGTTATTCGAGGTATCCCCGATCTCGTATTGATGATGTTGATTTTCTTTGGTGGACAAATCCTTTTAAACAACAGTTTGTATTCCATCAATGAGTGGCTCAATGAATGGTTCACGTCGAGTGACCCTAACCACGAGTGGACCGCTTACTTACCTGATTATATTGATGTCAGCCCATTTATTGCCGGTGTCTTAACGATTGGCTTTATCTTCGGTGCTTACATGGCTGAAACCTTCCGTGGTGCCATCATGGCTGTTGATAGCGGCGAAATGGAAGCGGCAAAGGCCTATGGCATGGGCCCTGTTTTAGCGTTCCGTCGTATTCTATTACCGCAAATGATTCGTCACGCACTGCCGGGGTTTGGTAATAACTGGTTGGTTTTACTAAAAACAACCGCGCTGGTTTCTATTATTGGCCTTGAAGACATGGTACGTGTTAGCGCTCTGGCGGCGGGTTCAACCAAAATGCCATTTACCTTCTATATGACGGTAGCAATCATCTTCTTATTCTTCACCAGTGTTTCGACGGGCTTACTTAAGTTGGTTGAACGTAAATTCAGTATCCACGCGAGGTAGTTATGGACTTTTCATTGATAATTGAAAGCCTGCCGATTTACCTTGGTGGTTTGTGGACAACGGCTTGGATGGTTTGTGTCGCTTTGATTGTTGGCTTATTCGTAGCCATACCATTAGCTATCGCTCGTAACAGTCCAAATATGATGATTAATGCACCAGCTTGGTCGTTCATTTATTTCTTCCGTGGTACGCCGTTATTGGTTCAGTTGTACCTGATTTACTACGGTATGGACCAATTCTTCCCAGTAAAAGATACACTATGGGAAAACGCGTGGTTCTGTGCTTTAGTTGCGTTTATTCTGAACACATCAGCATATACTGCAGAGATCATTCGTGGTGCTATTAATGGCTTACCGAAAGGTGAGGTTGAAGCCGCGAAAGCGTACGGCATGAGCACACCAAAGACTTACCGCCGCATCATTTTGCCAAGTGCTCTACGTCGTGCATTACCGGCTTACAGTAACGAAGTTATCTTTATGCTTCATGGTTCAGCGGTAGCAGGTATTGTAACCATTATGGATCTAACTGGTGCTGCACGTTTGGTTAACTCTCGCTACTACGCTCCATTCGAGTCTTTCCTAACTGCAGGTCTATTCTACATGGCGCTAACGTTTATCATCATTGCGATTTTCAAATTTGCAGAGAAGCGTTTCCTTGCTTACTTAAGGCCGTTAAGTTAACTCTACGATACAGATTGTCTTAGATAAACGGCGCTCTTGTAGCGCCGTTTTTAATTTCAATTCAATTGTTCGGGTTCTAATAAGTTTAAGTGGTATTTGTTAAATTCACTCCATAAATTACGAACCCATTAGTCGAATCAATTGACTTAAGTAAACCCATAGATATACTTGCTCCAATTTTTTGAGTGTCGTATAACAATGAAAAAAAACATCTTATCTTTGTGTCTAATTCTGCCGTCGTCTCTACTACTTTCTGCATGTGGTGGTTCTAGTGATTCCGCTCAACCTCCGAGTAAAACGGCGGTACAAAAAGCGCTTGAATCCGGAGATGCATCCCTTGTATCTAATGCCAATGAGTTTATTGACGCCAGCCAAACGCTCGTTGCCCAATACAAATCTGATTACAGTCAAATTAAACAGTCTCTGTCTAAAAATTCAGACGGCACGCCGCTGCGCAATCTTCATTGGGATCCAACACACGATGCCGCGATAATCTTACCAACTTACGGCTTCAACGATGTCATCCTGCAAACCAATAAAGCGATGCAGAGTGGATATACTGACCAAGAGCTTGCGATTGGTATTGCAGGTTATACATCGAGCGGTAGTCGTTACGCTGCGTTAGCAAGTAACCCATTTCGAACTAAGCAACGTTCAACGGATTCAGTCAACGCAGAAATGGAAGTGTGGTTGAAAAACTTGGTGGGTTGGGCATCAGGCACAAGTTCACCTAAGAATGTTGTCTTGGCTCAGATGGATCAGTCTTATTATTTTCCTGATGACAAAGCAACGCGAAACTGGCTAACGAGCAACATCAATCCTTCGATGGTTATCAATGATGATAACGCCTGTGACGGCAGCAAATTAAGTCAATGTATTGAAACGAACAACCCTGATTTATTGATTTTGTCTCAAAAGTTAAATGATGGTGACGAAATTAACGATGTAATGACGGGGTTACGTTTGGCGTTCAACAAAAAGATTCCCGTACTGTACTTGCATCTTGATGGCGGTATGACGGACTTAGGCAACGCACTATTTGCAGAAATGCATATGACGTATGTTGGTGATAACTATTGGCGCAGGCTAGGGCTGTCAAATTGGGATTCAACGCAACTGATTGATCGAATGCCAGATAATATCGTCAAACAACAAGCACTTTTACAGCGCCTGAAACTCGATAGTTTCACTGTTGACTTGAATTTATGTGATGACAAATCTTGCCCAGATGAGTCCAACATGGATGAAGAGTTCTATAAGGCCGCGAACAGTATTCGTTCACACCTAACGACGCTTGATAGCAAAAAAATTGATCTCTTTGCATCCAAGAACTACGAATATGAAAAGCTGTTACTGCTACTTGCTGATCGCTACCGACAAGACGTTAAGTACCCAATGGGTAAAGACGTAACAGATAGAATCGACTTTCTTCGGTCGTATTACAGTGATTACGCGACATACAACACTCGACAACATAACGCAGCACAGCCGAGTTTAGGGAACTTCAGCACCAAGAACTTTAAGAATGTCCCTCTCATCACCAAGATTATTACTTTAGAGTCAAAGAAAAACTTCCGTGCGGCGGGTGTATATGCCTTACCGGGTAAGACGATCAAAGTGACGCGATTAGATAATAACAAAGTGGCAACGTCGATTGCCCTTAACACACTACGTAGCGGTGCGACTCATGAGTTTTCGGGTAAAGACGGCTATGCAAGGCCGAAGTTTTTGACTTCGGTAACTTACCCCGTAAAACATGGAGAAACGATATACCTGACCTCTGCCTATGGCGGGACATTACAAGTTCATTTTGATACCAACGATATCGATGTAGAGCTGCGTTTTGAAAATGTTGCCCAACACCCTGTTTGGCGAAGTCAAGCGGACAACGATAGCTTTGTCGCGCAGCTCGAAGAAGGTAACTTTGACTGGGCTGAGTTGGTGACTCCCGGATTTGAAGTTCACTCTAAACTAGACAAGATGAAAGAGTCTATCGGATCTTCTGATTGGGCACAGCCGCATGATATGGCTCTCGCCACAGAGCGTTACGTACACAACCTTCCTCATGCACTTGCGGGTTTCAAAGGGCCTGGAATTGATGAAATTGCTGAAATACACCAATACGGAGAGGCAAAGGGCTGGGAAATTGCGAACATTGATATTGTAAAGCACATGAATGCCGATCAAGCGACTTGTGGTTACGGTTGTTCAGGAAACCCTTACGATGCTTATTGGTCTTTTCATCCTCTAGGGCATGGTGATTTGCACGAGCTTGGTCATGGACTGGAAAGAGGACGTTTTAGATTCTCTGGATGGGAAGGCCACTCAACAACCAACTACTATTCGTATTTCAGTAAATCAAAGTATTACAAAGACACGGCAAAGGTATCGTCTTGCCAAAGCCTAGACTTTAAAGGGCAGTATCAATTGTTACAGCAGAGCCGAACTCAACCAGATCCAAACGCTTTTATGGCGGCTCAAAATCAAACGGGTTGGAGTTGGGGAGCTCGTATGTTCATTCAAATGATGATGTTGACTGAGCAGCAAGGTGTATTGAATTCAGGTTGGCATTTACTAGGGCGCTTACACTTGATTGAACGCGAGTTTAATCGCTTGAAAGCCAGTGATACTCTCTGGAACAACGGTAAAGGCTCGATTGGCTTTTCAGATTACACCAAACAGGAAGCCGAAGGCATCACCAACAATGACTGGTTGCTTATCGCATTAAGCTACATAGCAGAAAGGGATATGAAGCAATACTTAGATATGTGGGGATTCAGTTTCAGTGATAAAGCGAAGCAACAAGTCACAGCGCTTAGTCTAAGTAACATGCCTTTGACATATTTTGCATCGTCTAATCAAGGCTATTGCTTAGATGAATTTGCTAAGACGCCGTTAGATGTTGACGGCACGACCGCTTGGCCGCTTAATTAGGTATATGGCAGATAGAGTCACGACGAAAAAAGAGAGGAGATATTAACTCCTCTCTTTCGTTATTCGCTTCTGGTTAGCCTAGTGAACACGATTTACCAGCTACTTGATATGGCTAAGTTCTGTTACCTAAAAGTAACTACTTAAACGTCGACCAAATTGGCGCGTGATCTGACGGTTTTTCGATGCCGCGTAGTTCGTAGTCGATGCCCGCTTCAGTACACTTGTCAGCAAGCTTCTGAGTCGCAAGTACCACATCAATGCGCAGGCCGCGGTTGTCCACGAAGCCTTTTGAGCGGTAATCAAACCATGAGTATTGATCGTTCACTTCAGGGTGTAGTAAACGGAAGCTGTCCTCAAAGCCCCAGTCCATCAATGTTTTCAACCATTCGCGTTCTTCTGGTTGGAAAGAACATTTACCGGTTTTCAACCAACGTTTCGCATTAGGTTCACCAATGCCGATATCAATATCGGTAGGGCTGATATTAATGTCGCCCATCACAATCACTTGTTCATCTTTGTTGTGGTAATCGTTCAGGTACGTCATTAAGTCTTTGTAGAACTGGCGCTTGTACGGGTATTTGGTTTCATGCTTAATGTTGTCGCCTTGAGGGAAGTAACCATTTAGCACAGTGATCTTCTCACCATTGTCGTCTTCAAACGTCGCCATGATCATGCGTTTTTGATGGTCTTCGTTGTCTGTAGGAAAGCCTTTTTGTACCGAAATTGGCTCTTGCTTACAAAGCATCGCCACACCGTAGTGAGCCTTTTGACCGTGGAAGTAGACCTTGTAACCCATAGCTTCAACATCGGCTAGTGGGAAGGCTTCATCGTGCACTTTGATCTCTTGTAGACCAATCACATCTGGTTGGTGCTTATCGATAATAGCTTGCAGTTGGTGAAGGCGGGCTCTAAGGCCATTTATGTTGAAGCTAATGACTTTCATTTGTTTTTATACCTCTCGTAAACCCTTGTGCTTGCTTGTTTATCAAGGGTTTGTTGATTTGGTGGATTTCATGGTTAATCGTATTTAACCATGCTTAATAATTTCTGTCGCCACTTTATAAAGACTAAATGGCGACGTTAAATTGTGTGAATACCTACAGTTACGCTGAGTCTACTGAGTTTTTAGTAAGTCTAAAAAGAACGCGTATTCAAGTGCGTCTTCTTTCAATCTTTTGAAGCGACCAGAAGCCCCGCCGTGACCAGCTTCCATATCGGTTTTGAACAACAACACATTATTGTCTGTTTTCATTTCACGCAGTTTCGCCACCCACTTCATTGGTTCAAAGTACTGTACTTGTGAGTCATGCAGGCCTGTTGTTACTAACATGTTCGGGTAGCTTTGAACTTTCACATTGTCATATGGCGAGTAACCTAGCATGTAATCGTAGTAGGTTTTATCGTTGGGGTTGCCCCATTCGTCATACTCGTTTGTGGTGAGAGGAATCGATTCATCAAGCATAGTCGTCACCACGTCTACAAACGGAACATGTGCACCAATACCACGGTAAAGTTCTGGTGCTTGGTTGATGATTGCGCCCATCAATAGGCCGCCAGCAGACCCGCCTACCGCAAATACTTTATCTTTAGCACCATAACCTTCTTCAACAAGCCCTTTAGTGACATCAATAAAGTCGTTGAACGTGTTTTGTTTGGTCAGTTTCTTGCCATCTTCATACCAAGGGCGACCAAGCATTTCTGAACCACGGATATGTGCGATAGCATAAACGAATCCGCGATCAAGTAAGCTGAGGCGAGCCGATCCAAAGGTTGGTTCGATTGTGTGGCCGTAAGAGCCGTAGCCGTATTGGTAGATAGGGTTTGTACCGTCTTTCTTGAATAGATCTTTACGATAAACCAAAGACACAGGAACTTGTTGACCATCGCGAGCCGTTACCATGATTCGCTCTGATTGGTAGTTATCCGCTTCGAAATCACCTAATACGGGTGTCTGCTTCATTAGCTCAGATTCACCTGTACTTAGATCGAAATCATAGTAAGTACCTGGCGTAGTTAAGCTGCTGTAATAGACACGAACTTTTGAGTTATCTAATTCATAGTTACTTGTTAGGTAAGCGGCAAATGCGGTGTCGTTAAATTCAAGTGGGAACTCGTTGCCTGTTGATAGTTGGCGAACTTTCACGGTAGACAAGCCATTCGCACGTTGCTCGTAAACCAGATGGTCATCAAACAGCTCGAAGTCAACAAGCTGAGTATTCTCGTCAGCAGGAATGATATCGACCCATTTAGAGCGGTCATGCATCTTTTCGGCTGTGACTTTCATTAAACGGAAGTTGACTGCTTGGTAGTTGGTGTAGATGTAGTACCAATCACCTAGCTTAGCGATGCTGTACTCGATACCCGTTTCTCGTGGGTAGAAAGCTTCAGCTTTAGCGTTTGGGTTGTTGGCATCTATGACTGAAACACCGCTAGTTTCTGTACTCGAGTGCCAAATGTAGACCTGTTCACCATCTTTGCTTTTGCTCAAAGAGGTGTAGTAAGCGCTGTCGGTTTCTTCGTAGATTAACTCATCGCTTGTCTGAGGTGTGCCCAAAACGTGACGGTAAACTTGATAACCAAGTAATGTTTGTGGATCTTTTTTGATGTAGTAAAAGGCTTGGTTGTCATTTTGCCATGCAATCGCGCTCGAAGCCCCTTCAATTTCATCTGTTAGGTATTCACCTGTCGTGAGGTCTTTAATTTTGATGGTGTAAATACGGCGGCTCAGCGTGTCTTCGCCATAGGCCAACAAGTTTTCGCTTGGGCTGATCGTTAAGCCACCAATACTGAAAAATTCATGGTCTTTTGCTAGTTCGTTAACATCTAAGATGACTTGCTTGTCTGTACCTAAAAAGTCATTTTCACGCAAGTGAACTGGGTATTCGTTGTCACCTGTGACTTCATTCGAGTAGTAGTAGCTGCCTTTGCGAACTGGAACCGAATGGTCGTCTTTTGCGATTCGGCCTTTGATCTCTTCAAATAACTGTTCTTGTGATGCTTCAGTGTGTTTCAGCACGGCCTCTGCGTACTGGTTTTCTTGCTCAAGATGCTGCAAGATCTCTGGGTCTTGGCGCTCATCATCACGCATCCAGTAATAATCATCGATTCGGGTATCACCATGAATCGTCATTGCATGAGGGACTTTCTTAGCTACGGGAGCTTGGGTTTGATGTGCGATGAGTTGCGATGGAGAGTTGTGGTCCATGGTTGTTATTCCTTGATTGCTGCATCCGGCGACAAGTGCGGCCGATACGGCTAATGTGGTTAAAGCGAAACGCATCTGTATATCCTATTGTGTACCTTACTCGTTTTAATGCCAGCATCCTTTAGTGGTTAGTTTTCTTCAAGTGATGTTATTTATAATTGGATTCTGGATTGGTACTTTCAGCGTAAGTGTCTGTTATTGTTTTCAATAAATCAAAGTAATGTTTAATGGAATCGATGGTAGATGTGAGCTGGGGGAAAACGTGCAATGAAAAAGGGACACACTTTTCAGTCTGTCCCTCTTCGTTGTTTGAGCTGAGGTAGAATTTACTTTAGATAGCCAATGGCATTTCGTTTGAATGGTCAGGTTTACGATTAACCCAACGTAAACCAAGCATGGCGATGAATGACATTGCAATCATCAAGCAACCGAGCGGAAGTTGGTCTTGAGCTGGGAAGAACGAGGCCAGTAGTGTTGCGATGCCAGCACCTAGATTTTGCATACCACCCAAAATTGCACCTCCAGTACCTGCGTGGTACGGGAATGGCGAAAGCGCCCCTGTTGTTGCCGCCGGGAATAAGATACCAGCGCCCAAAAAGTAAATCGTAGCACCACCGATCAAAGTTAATGCTGTTGTTTGACCAAATAGACCTGGTATCAACACCACGGTAGACCCTACCAAGATAGCAACTAGTCCAACATTCAGAGCGCGGCGCTCACTGCTACGTTGTGCGATGTAACTGGATAGGCCAGCACCGACTAAGTAACCTGGAATGGGTAATACAAACAACAAGCTTACTGTGGTTGCTGGCAAGCCAAGTACTCCGCCAAGTAATACACCTGCCGCAGCTTCAAATACCGCTACACCTGCAAATGTTGCGACCAATACCAATAAGAAACCTTGGAAACGTTTGTCAGATAGAACGAACTTGTAGCTGTTGGCAACCGATTCATGTTTGCGTCGTTCTTTTGGCAGAGTTTCCATCATGCTCGTCATCATGGTGATCACCACTGCGATACCAAACAGCGCCAGGAACAAGTAGCTAGAACGCCAACCGAAAGCTTCTGTTAAGTACCCACCTAATACAGGAGCCATCAATGGTGAGAAAATCACACACATGCTAATTAAGCTGTTTGCGCGGTGCAGTTCTGCGCCTTCAAAACAGTCGCGAGTCAATGTACGAGACATCGCACCACCACAACCGATGCCTAAACCTTGTATAAAGCTACCTGCTAAGAACCATTCATATTCGTGAGCAAACAATGCTACCAAAGTACCGATGATGTAGATGATCAAACCGACAACGATGATTGGTTTGCGACCTAGGCGATCAGAAAGTGGACCGTATGCAAACTGCGACAGACCATAAGGGATCAGGTAGCACGCCATCACAGCTTGAAGCGAAGATGCTGAAACCAAGAACTCACCCGCCATATGACCGATAGAAGGCACGTACATCGTTTGAGTCATTTGACCCACGGCAGTCAGGATAGCGATTAAAAAGGTAAGTTTCGCTAATGGAAACGAGGCGGACATTTGCGTATCTCTCCAAAAATTAGGACGTAAAAAGCCTTGGCGTTCCATTAAGGAGAGCCAAATAAGTAAAGTAACCTGGGAATCTAGGCGCGAGATATTAGAGATTGAGCATCTACTTAGCAACCAAAAAGTGTGAAGTTGATCAAGATAAAAATCTATAGCTTGGATTATAAAAACTAATCCGAATTTATTGGGGTTATAAAATAATAAGGAGTCATTGGCTTCCTTGAAATGTTGCATTACTCTGAATAAATTTGCGTTATTCATGACCGGAAGCGTAGGCACAAAGAAGCCTAAGTCTGACAAGCTGAAAGCTCTTGAAATCAAAGCAATAACAGAAAAAGTACACGATTTATTAACATTTCTATAAACTTTCGTTTTATATGCACGTAATTTGTGCTGTAATTATCCGCTAAGCTATTCGTCTAACTCATTCACATTGTGCATAGCAGTTTGTTACTAGGGCGTGTTGATCTTTCGTGAGTGTTTTTTGAACAGCATGGTAAAGAGT